>JBHYGP010000288.1:0-3576 GCA_051858935.1 Sphingomonas sp. | reverse complement strand
GGAACGCGTGCTGCGCATGCGCTTCGGCATCGGCATGAACACTGACCACACGCTCGAGGAAGTCGGCCAGCAGTTCTCGGTGACGCGCGAGCGCATCCGCCAGATCGAGGCCAAGGCGCTGCGCAAGCTCAAGCACCCGAGCCGCAGCCGCAAGATGCGGTCGTTCCTCGACCAGTAAGGCACCACGCACACCGTCATCGAAAGGGCCGCTCGAAAGAGCGGCCCTTTTTCGTTGATCAGCGCGCCGGACGCACCTCAATGCCGAACAGCGCAGCCTGACCCGTGAACTCCATGTCGAGCACGCCATCGCGGAGATCGACGTCGATCTGGCGCTTTGTGAGGCTGACCGACCCCTCGCTCACGTCGCGAAGCACCCCTCTCCCCTCGATGTCGACGCCAAAACGCCGGGTCGCCTTTTCATCGGGATTGCCCAACAGCAGTGCCACGCGCCACCGTCCGTTGGGCAGCGGAATGGAGTAGCGGAACGCTCCTTCGCGATAGCCATCGAGCGATGGCATATCGCCCGCTGCGGCCAGCTTCTTGCGCAGCGCGTTGCCGGGGCGCTTTGCCGTGCCGCCGATGAACCAATTGTCGGATCCCACGCGCTGCCCCGCCGCATCGACATAGCTGGTCAGGCTGCCGACATTCATCGCCAGCCCCGCCGCCGCGTCGGGCGCGCGCCATTCGACGCTGTCGCTCAAGCCGCCAGCACGCGCTTCGATCCGGTTCGCCCCCGCATCCAGCTTGACGCCAGCAAAGACACAGATTCCGCCGCTGCACGGGCGCTCGCCCAAGCTGCGGCCATTGACAGTCACCGTCGCGGCGGGCGCATTGCTGTAGAGCCGCACATCGGTGACCGGATAGGCGCGCTCGACATAACGCCGCTGCGCGATGTGCAGCACCGGGGCGTCGGACCAGTTCGCCTTGTAGTAGAAGAATGCGTCCTTGCGCGTCCTGCGGTCGAACGTCACCAGCCCCTTGTCGTTGATGTCGCTCGCGTCGCCCTCCTGCCGGATCGGCGAGGAGAAATCGAACATGTTCCAGATCCAGTTCGCCCAGACATAGCGGCGCGCCTTCAATTGCGGCCAGCTCTGTTCGTGGAACCACGCCTGATAATCCTCGGGATGCGGCCGCCCGCCCGAGCTGATCGGCCCGCCTTCGGGATTGTCGCTATGCTGGCTGGTCGCCCCGCCCGCACCATATTCGCTGACCGAGATCGGCACCGTCGGATGCCGCGCATGCATCGCATCCAGATGCGGCCCCAGATCCTTGGGCTGGCCGTAATACCAACCGAAGTACCGGTTATACCCCACCAGATCGGCATGGCCGGTCGAAATCGGCAGATACGGCGCCTTGTCCCCCGGCGTCGCCTCGCAACAATCGGCGAGCACCGTCGGGCGATCCGGGTCTTCCGCCTTGCTCAGCGCGTGGAGTTCGTCGAGCAGCGGGCGCGGATCGGCCTTGGGTCCCAGCCGGTTGAAGGCCAGGTCGATGTCCATCTCGTTACCGATGCCCCAGGTGACCACCGCCGGGCTATTATAGTGCTGGCGGATCATCTCGATCAGCTGCTGGCGGGCGTTGGCGGTGAATTCGGCGCTCGCCGGCATGTCGCCGAACGAGACCTTGTTGACGAACGGGATCTCGGCCCACACGACCATCCCGGCTTCGTCTGACAGGTCGAACCAGTCCTGCGCATGCTGGTAGTGCGCGAAGCGGACGGTGTTCGCGCCCAGCTCCTCGATCAGCTTCATGTCGCGTTCGTGGTCGGCGCGGGTCAGTGCCCAGCCCTTGTCGAGCATGTCCTGATGCCGCGACACGCCCTGCAATGGCATGTGCCGCCCGTTGAGGAAAAAGCCCTGCGCCGGATCGATGCGGAAGCTCCGCACGCCAAAGCGCTGCTCGACTCGGTCGACCACCTGCCCGCGCCGCATCACTTCGACGCGGGCGGTGTAGAGATGCGGATCGCGGCGACCGTCCCACAGACGCGGCTGCGCAATGGCGAGCGACTGGCGATGGGTAATGCGCCCCGCGGCGACCTGCTCGATCGGGCTGGCCGCAACCGTGCGCCCGTCCCGGTCGGTAACGATCGTACGGATATCGGTCCCGCGCGGCACATCGAGCTTGATGCGCAGTTCCAGATCGGCGCGCGCGGCGCTGACCGCTGCGGTACGGACGAACACGCCCGAGCTGCCATGATCCATCAGGTCAATATGCGCCGCGTCTACGCTGACCAGCGACACCGGGCGGTACAGCCCGCCATGGATGAAGAAATCGCCCAGCAGCGGCGCGACATGTTCGGTGACGCTGCCCGGTGCGGGCTTGCTGTTGTCGGCGCGCACCGCGATCACATTGACGCCGTCTCGCTTCAGATGATCGGTGATGTCGAAGCGAAAGCGCGAGAATGCGCCGGCATGCCGCCCGACATGCGCGCCATTGACCCATACATCGACGACATTCCCAGCCCCCTCGAACGCCAGAACATGCCGGTCGCGTTGCGGCAGGGTCGCCCCGTCGAGGCGCAGACGGTACCAGCCCTCACCTTGCCGGTCGTCGGCGGGCCTGCTGCGCGTCGTGCGATATTCGCCCAGCCGGTTCCAGCTATGCGGCAACGATACGGGCACCCACTGGCTATCGTCGAACGTCACCGCGCTCGCCGCCTCGACAGGAGCCGGTCCGTCGAGGAAACGCCAGTCGTCAGTCAACGCTGTCACGACGCGCACGCGTTCGGCCTGCTGCAGCGACGGCGCACACGCCGACAGAAACAGGGCAATCAGGGCGAAGCAGGCGGAAAGAATGCGCATCGCACAAAGCTAAACCGGTTACATTGCCGAAACCAGCCCCGCCCTTGCGCTTCCGCAATTCCCCGCTAGCCTCTCCCCCACAACAGAAAAGGACCGGGCATGCGGCATATCGCGGTGATCGGATCGGGGCCGGCGGGCTATTACACCGCAGAGGCATGCCAGAAGCAGTTCGGGGAGGATGTCCGGGTCGACATCATCGACCGGCTGCCGGTCCCGTTCGGCCTGATCCGCAGCGGCGTCGCGCCCGACCACCAGTCGATCAAGGGCGTCTCGCGGCGGTATGAGGCAGTGGCGCTGACCGACACGGTTCGCTTCGTCGGCAATGTCACCGTGGGCAAGGACGTGACGATCCCCGAGCTGATGCAGCTCTACGACGCCGTCGTGCTCGCGACCGGCGCGCCGTTCGACCGACCGCTGGAGGTGCCTGGCGCCGACCTGCCCGGCGTCACCGGATCGGCGGCATTCGTCGGCTGGTACAACGGCCATCCCGACTTCGCGGACCTCAACCCGCCGCTCGGCGGTCCCGGCGCGGTGGTGATCGGCAATGGCAATGTCGCGCTCGACGTCGCGCGCCTCCTTGCCAAGACGCGCGCCGAGTTCGCCGGATCCGACATCGTCTCTCCCGCGCTCGATGCGCTCACCAGCTCGGGGATCGAAACCATCACCCTGCTCGGTCGACGCGGTCCGCATCAGATTGCGATGACCCCGAAGGAACTGGGCGAGCTGGGCAGTCTCGCGCGCGCTGCCCCGGTGGTCGATGCCGCCGACTTCCCGC
>JBHYGP010000287.1:0-3588 GCA_051858935.1 Sphingomonas sp. | reverse complement strand
TCTCGCGCGGCATGTTCGCCGCGACGGGCAGCCGCCGCCCGAAATCGCTGGGCAGCGCGTGGCGATGATAGCCGCTGCGCCACACCACCCGATATTTGCTCGGCACCGTCCGCCACGGTCCGTCGGCGCGCATCATATCGCGGCCGCAGCGGGTGCAGCGGGTAAAGAAATACCCCTCGTTCCAGATTTCATCGCCCGGCTGGTGGCCGGTCAGGTGACAGCGTCCCATGTCCCGCCCCCGCTCACTGGAGCTTGGTCGCCGAGTGGACCAACGCGACGAGGTGCGGATCGTCCGACTTCATCGCATCCTCGATCGACCAGATCTCGAACGTCTCGCCCATACCGACGAACAGTGCCGCATTGCCGATCCCGGCGACGGCGCGGGCCCAGCTGGGCAGCTTCACGAATTCATTGGGCCGCCAGAATTCCTCGCAAAACCCGAACAGGCGGCGCGACGGGCTGGGCGGCGGCGGGATGTCGCGGCGCTGCGCCGCCTCGGCACCGTCGAAGCTATGGCTGTCGCTGCGCATGGTCAGCTGCTGCCACCACTGAACGCTCGATCCGACCAGGCAGTTCTGCGAAGCGTGGAGGCCAAGGAAAATGCTCGGGCCATCGCTGGTCACATTGCGACGAACGAAGGAAGGAAGGCGCACTAGGCCATTTGCCTTGACCGGAACGATGCAATGACCGGCATAGGGGACGAAGCCACCCATCGGGCGCGACCGCGACGGGCGCGCCGGCGGGGCAGGGGCGAAACGACCATCGCTGGGGGCAAACAGGCTGCGCCCGCTTGCCGCAGCAGCGGCTGGCCAGGGTGCCGCACGCCCCCCATTGGAGGCAGTCTGAACGCATTCCGAAGCAACGCTACGCATGTCCATTCCCCGTACTCGACTCACCGTCTCAACAAGCACCTTTTCCATCGATTCGTGGTTAATTCGCGATATCGGGATTCTACGATCCGAGAATCTACAACTCGCATTATCACTGCATTATGTCGCGCTCGGAAAATATAAATTTGTGCAATTACTCGGGATAATCGAATGTAATCCGTATCCGTGGATAATATCATATTCACACTATTTCATCTTAACTTTAATATTACATTTGCAATAATCAAACCCTGTCTGAAATCGTCAATTGACCATCGCAATAGCCAGTCGCGAATTAATCTCAACTTACCGCTGTGCGGATTGACGGATCGTCGCGATTCCGCGAGTCGCTGCCCTTCGACCTGGGAAAATTACGGATCCGGCGCCCCCGCATCGCATCGTGAGATCGCTACCAGAACGCGATAATAATTATCGTCATTCCAGTACGCTCAAGCATCTGAATCGCGGGTCTGCAAAGACCTGCGCAAAATTGGGGAAATTTAACGCTTCGCCGCTAGGTCAGGCGCGTGATCCACCCCCTTTGGGAACAGCGATGAACGCGGTGACCCCGATCGATACGGCGAGCAGCTCCGCCTTTGTGCACGATGCGCCGGGCGTCGACGGCGCAGGAACGCGCACGACCGCGCTCGCGTTGGCTGTCGCCATGCGCGACCTTGCCGCCGAATGGGATGCACTGGCCGCCGATGCAGCCGAGCCCGACATCTTTGCCGAACGCTGGTTTGCCGAAGCGAGCCGCCACCTCGCCCCGCCCGAGGCACGCATGGTGGCCGTGCGATGTGACGGGCACCTAATCGCGCTGATGCCGATTGTCCCCGCCACGCGCTATGGCCGCATCCCACTGCACCACAGTGAGAATTGGGCGCATTACCACCGTTTCCTTGGCGCGCCGCTGCTCCGCCGCGGGGAGGAGGTTGCCGCGTGGACCGCGATCCTGACTGCGCTCGACGCGGATCGCGACGCAGGCGCGCTGCTCCATGTCAGCGGGCTGGTCGAACATGGCCCCGCGCATCGCGGGCTGATCGCGGCGGCGCACGCGCTGGGCCGACCGTGCGACACCGTTCACCGGATCGAGCGGGCGATGCTGGCGACCGAGCTATCGCCCGACGACTATTATGCCGCCACCGTGCGCAAGAAGAAGCGCAAGGAACTGGGACGGCTGCGGACACGCCTGATGGAGCAGGGCGCGGTGGAGACCCGCCGCCTGACACCCGGCGAGTCGGTGCAGGAATGGATCGACGCCTTCCTCGCGCTCGAACGCGCCGGGTGGAAGGGGGAAGCGGGCTCCGCACTCGCCTGCACCCCGGAAACCGCCGCCTTCTTCCGGGACGTCGTGCTCGGCGCGCACCGGGCGGGCAAGCTCGACGTGATCCGCATCGACCTCGACGGCGCGCCGATCGCGATGCTGGTCAATCTGCTCGCCCCGCCCGGTGCCTTCTCGTTCAAGACCGCGTTCGACGAGCGATTGTCGCGTTTCTCGCCCGGCGTGCTGCTCCAGATCGACAATCTCCAGCTGCTCGCGCGCGGCGACATCCGCTGGATGGACAGCTGCGCGGTCGAGAATCATCCGATGATCAACAGCCTGTGGAGTGAACGCCGCGCGATCGTGCGCGTCTCGGTCCCGCTCGCCGGGCCGGTGCGCCGCGCGCAATTCGCCGCAGTCCGTAGCCTTGAGCGCGCCGCCGCCACCGTTCGCGCGCTGCGCAGCCCCCGGCCCGCCCCCGTCGTGGAGAGTGACGCATGACCCCGGTCTTCGACAGTGACGCCCGCACCGCCTTCTCGGCGCTCTATCCCGAGCGGCCCGGCGTGTTCGGGCACCAGCTGTGCGGCCATCCCCTGTTCGAGATAGACTCGCTGGTGGCGCTGTCGCAACGGATGCGGCCGGTGGACGTCGAACAGAATCTCGCCAACATCCCGGTCGGCATCGATCCCGCCGACCTCCAGTCCAACGGCCTGTCGGTCGAAGAGTCGATCCGCTCGATCGAGGAGAACGGATCGTGGATGGTGCTCAAATTCGTCGATCAGGACCCGCTCTATCGCGCGCTGCTCGACACGGTGCTTGACGAGATCGAGCCGCTGGTCGCGCGCAGCACCGGCGCGATGCTCAAGCGGGAGGCGTTCATCTTCGTCTCGTCGCCCGGCGCGGTCACGCCCTTCCATATCGACCCCGAGCACAACATCCTGATGCAGTTGCGCGGCGAGAAGGTGATGACCGTTTTTCCCGCCGCCGACCCCGAACTGGTCCCCGGCGCGCTGCAGGAGGCGTTCCACGATGGCAGCCACCGCAATTTGCCCTTCCACGACCATTTCGCCGCCAAGGGCACCCCGCTGCGCCTGACACCGGGCGATGCGCTCTATGTGCCGGTCAAGGCGCCGCACTGGGTGCAGAATGGCGACGCCATGTCGATCTCGCTGTCGGTCACCTGGCGCTCCGAATGGAGCTATCGCGAGGCCGACGCCCATGCGCTCAACCGCCTGCTGCGCAAGGCCGGGCTCGACCCCGCAATGCCCGCGCGCTTCCCGCACCAGAATCACCTCAAATCGATCGCCTGGCGCGGCATTCAAAAGGCGCGGCGCATGACCGGCCACGCCGAATGACCGCGCATTTTCCGGTGATCGAGGCTGCGGCAGTACCCGGCGCGCGGACGATCGGATCGATCGATTCGCTGGCGCGCGACGCTGCGGGAATGCTCGACCGCCC
>JBHYGP010000286.1:0-3600 GCA_051858935.1 Sphingomonas sp. | reverse complement strand
CGTCCGTTCGCGCAGCTCGACCTCGAAGGTTTCGAGATAGTCGCCCGGCTTGATGTCGGTGAAGTTCTGCGTGAACGTCACACCGCATTCCAGACCCGCGCGGACTTCGGCGACATCGTCCTTGAAGCGGCGCAACGATGCGATCTCGCCCTGGTAGATGATGACGTCGTCGCGCGTGATGCGGGCCTTGAGTGCCTTGCGGATCGCGCCGTCGGTGACCAGCAGACCAGCCGCCTTGCCATGCTTGCCCGCCGAGAAGACCTCGCGGATTTCGGCGCGGCCGACCACCGTTTCGAACGCTTCCGGGCCGAGCTGCCCCGCCATGCCGGCGCGGATCTCGTCGGTGAGTTCGTAGATCACGTCATAATATTTGAACGCGACCTTGTGGCGATCGGCGATTTCGCGGGCCTTGGCGTTCGGGCGGACGTTGAAGCCGATGATCGGCGCGCCCGAGGCCGCAGCCGCGTTCACGTCGCTCTCGGTAATGCCGCCGACGCCTGCATGCAGCACGCGCGCCTTGATGTCGTCGGTGCTGATCTTGTTGATCGCCGCGACGATCGCCTCGACCGTACCCTGGGTATCCGCCTTGACGACCAGCGGATATTCCATCGCCTGCTTTTCCTTGAGCGCACTGAACATGCTCTCAAGGCTCGCCGGGGTGTTGGTCGTGCGCTTGTTCTGGATCACGCTGGCGCGATAGGCGGCGACCTCACGGGCGCGCGCCTCATTCTCGACGACCTGGAGCAGGTCGCCCGCCATCGGCACGCCCGACAGGCCAAGGATCTCGACCGGCATCGACGGACCCGCTTCCTTGATCTGGCGACCCTTGTCGTCGATCAGCGCGCGGATCTTGCCGCTTTCCGCGCCGACCACGAACACGTCGCCGACCTTGAGCGTGCCGCGCGTGACGAGGATCGTCGCGACCGGACCGCGGCCCTTGTCGAGCTTCGCCTCGACCACATTACCCTCGGCAGCACGATCGGGATTGGCCTTGAGCTCCATCAGCTCGGCCTGCAGCTGGATCTTTTCGATCAGCGCGTCGAGGCCGGTCTTTTCCTTGGCCGAAACTTCGACGTCCTGCGTCTCGCCGCCCATCGCCTCGACCTGAATGTCATGCTCCAGCAGGCGCTCGCGCACGCGCTGGGCATTGGCCTCGGGCTTGTCGATCTTGTTGATCGCGACGATCATCGGGACGCCCGCCGCCTTGGTGTGGTTGATCGCCTCAATCGTCTGCGGCATCAGCCCGTCATCGGCGGCGACCACCAGCACCACGATGTCGGTGACGTTCGCGCCGCGCGCGCGCATCTCCGAAAACGCCTCGTGACCCGGGGTGTCGAGGAAGGTGACCTTGGACTTGTCCTTCAGCGTCACCTGGTACGCACCGATATGCTGGGTGATGCCACCCGCCTCGCCGCGCACCACATCGGTGCCGCGCAGCGCGTCGAGCAGGCTGGTCTTGCCGTGATCGACATGACCCATGATCGTCACCACCGGCGGACGCGGCTTCAGCGCATCCTCGGCATCCACTTCGGTGTCGAGCACCAGATCGATATCGCTGTCGCTGACGCGCACGATATTGTGGCCAAACTCGGTCACCAGCAGCTCGGCGGTATCCTGATCGATCGTCTGGGTCAGCGTGACCGGCATGCCCATCTTGAACAGCGCCTTGACCAGGTCCGCGCCCTTTTCGGCCATGCGGTTGGCGAGTTCGGCGACGGTGATCGTCTCCGGCACCTTGACGTCACGGATCTGCTTGGCCTGCGGCTCACGCGGGCCGGAGTGGCGGCGTTCCTTGTCACGCGCACGCTTGAGCGCGGCGAGGCTGCGCGCGCGCGCGCCATCGTCACCGCCGGTTGCGCGGTTGACCGTCAGCTTGCCACCGCGACGCTCGTCGCCCTTGCGGTCGCGCTGCTGCGGACGCTGGGGCTCGGGCGCGCGCGCCGGGGCGCGGTTCGGTCCGAGATTGGCAGAGCGCGGTGCCGCGGCGCCAGCGCCGGTGCTCGCCGGAGCGGCAGCGGCAGGTGCCGCAGGTTCCGGCTTGGCGGGCGCGGGACGCGGGATTTCGGGACGCTGCACCGGGGTAAAGCGGCGCGGCGCGGGCCGGGTCGGGTCGAGCTGAAGCGCGACGGGTTCCGGCGCAGCAGGCGCTGGCGCAGGGGCAGAAGCCACCGGCTCGGGCTTGGCTTCTGCAACCGGTTCGGGCTTCGCCTCGACCTTCGGCGCGGCGGCAGCCTCGGCCTCGGCGCGGGCCTTTTCCTCGATGCGGCGCTGCTCGGCTTCTGCGGCTTCGGCGCGCTCGCGCTCCTCGCGGCGGCGCGCTTCTTCCAGCGCCTGCATCCGCTGCTCGTCGGCTTCGCGCAGCAGGCGTGCCTGGCGCTCCTGCGCGGTCTCGCCCGCCGGAGCGGCGGGGCGCGGCGCGGGGGCCGGCGGCGGCGGCGCGGCGACGGGCGCGGGTGGCGGTGGTGCAGCCTCTTCGGTCGCGGTCCCGCTCTGCGGGCCGAGCATGCGGCGGCGCTTGACTTCGACCACGACGGTGTTCGAGCGTCCGTGGCTGAAGCTCTGCTTCACCTTGCCGGTCTCGACCGTGCGCTTCAGCCCCAATGGCTGGCGCATTCCGAGTTTCGGCTTTTCGTTTTCGGTATCGCTCAAGTCTCTAATCCTGTCGTTCTTCGTCGTTCGTCGGATCGCCGCAAGGCCCGATGCGCCTTGCGAGCGGGTTTCGCAAGGCTATGGGGCCGGGTCGGGTCCGATAAAATGGAGCAGACGGTCGAGTGCTTCGCGCACCCGCCCCGCTGCTCGTGGGTCGGTCAGGCCTGCATGTACCACATTTTCGCGGCCAAGCGCCAAGGACAATATGGTGCGTGGGAAGGGCAATGTGAACCCCGTGTCCCCGGAACCCTCTCGGTCGGTGCCGACGCGCAGCGCCTGATCGAGCTTGCGCGAGCCGTCTGCGCCCGCATCGGACGCGTGGAGAAGCAGGTGCAACTTGCCCATCCGGCCCGCCTTCTCGATCCGCTCGCCGCCGATCACAACGTAACCCGCCTTGGCCTCCAGCCCGAGCCGGTCGAGAAACGCGCGCTCGAGTTGCGCCACAATCCGCGCGCCCAGATCATCGGGGATGTTGAGCGCGCTCGTCTTGAACGCGCGCGACAACGCGCCGCGCAATTGCTTGCCGCTTGCATCGAGGTCGGCGCGGGTGACACCGATCCACGCGCCGCGTCCGGGTGCCTTGGCGCGGACATCGGGCAGCACATCACCATCGGGCGACAGCGCAAGCCGGATCAGCCCGTCGCGAGGTTGCCCTTCGCGCGAGAGGATACAGGTGCGGATGGGACCCCCATCCGCACGCTGACCGTCCGTCAGTTCAGCCGGGCGCTCATTGTTCGGAGTCCGCAACAGCGTCCTCCCCACCGGCCGGAGCCGTCTCTTCTGCGGCCGCCGCAACCGGCTCGTCTTCGAACCAGTGCGCGCGGGCGGCCATGATGATCTCGTTACCCTGTTCGTCGCTCAGGCCGTACTCGCCGAGCACGCCGCCCTTGTCCTGCTCGCGCGCGCTGTCGCGCTGCGGGGCGGCGGGACCGTCGCCACGGCGACGCGGTT
>JBHYGP010000285.1:453-3602 GCA_051858935.1 Sphingomonas sp. | reverse complement strand
GAACCCGGCGCCACGCACCAGCGCCTCGATCTCGGTCCGCGCCTCGCTCGCCAGTTGCCGCGCGAGGGCGAAAACCCGGCTCGGCGGATCGAGCGCCTCGGATAGTTGCAGCTGGCGCGCATGCAGGTCGAGCCGCACGCGCAACCCAGCGAGCACCTCGATCGGCAGGACGCGGATCGACAGCTGATGCTTGACCCGCAGCCGCTCGGCCATCGCGCCGAACGGGTCGCTCGATGCGATGCGCAATTCGTCGGCCAGCGCCTCCGCAGCGGCGTCGAGGTCGGGGAAATGATTGCGCCAGCGCTCGACCTCGCGCCGCACCGCCGCGCCGGGGTCTTCGGCATCCCCCGAAGCCACCGTCCCGCCCGCCCCGATCCGGTCATAGGCGCGCGCAAACGCCTCCACCCCGCCCGGCGCGCCGGCGAGCCATTCGGTCAGTTCGCTGCGGTCGATCTCGATATCGGCGAACAGCGGATCGGCCAGCCGCCGCCGCATCGCCTCCTCGCCCCCGCCGGGCTCGCCCGCCGCCAGCGTGCGCGGGTCGAAGTCGAACACTTGGGCAAGGCTGAGCATCAGCGTTGCCGACAGCGGCCGCTGGTTGCGCTCGACCAGGTTGAGGTAGCTCGCGGAAACGCCCAGCATCTCGGCCATCGCCGCCTGAGTCAGCCCCTGCCCCCGCCGCAGCCGCCGCACCGCATGCCCAGCGAATAATTTGCGTTCCGCCATGTCCTACAGCCCATGTTCCTGATACGTTCGCGGAAGATGCCCCGTGTCAATTATTTACATAACATCCACCGGCTTGTCATGCGCCAACTACACCATGACCCCGCTGACACCACATCAAAATTGTCAGGATCGCCATTCGAGAGTCATACAGGATGCACGATTATTTACAGGAGACAGCCCATGAAGACCCCCGAACCCGCGACAGCCCGCCCGGTCTTCTCGACCGCCGACTTCGCCCTGCTCAAGGAAGCGGTGGCCGATTACACCCGCAAGATCGCCGACGATCCCCGCTCGGTCCAGTTCGCCAACCTCTATCACCGCCTCGGCCGCCTCGGCTGACACCCCCTCGGCTATTGGCCCCGGATGATAGAGCGATGCCCGCCGGCCAGTCCGGCGGGCATTTGCGTCCGCGATTTCGCGCTGCTAATCCCTCGATTCGAAAACAGGGTATGGAGCAGGATCGCCGGACATGAGCCTCGACGCCGAGACATTCGACGCATTGATCGACATGGTACGCCGCTTCGTCGCCGAACGCCTCCGCCCGCTGGAGGCGGAGGTCGAGGAAGCGGACGCAATCCCGGCGCATATCGTCGAGGAGATGAAGGTGCTCGGCCTGTTCGGCCTGTCGATTGCCGAGGAGTATGGCGGACTGGGCCTGACGATGGTCGAGGAATGCCGCGTCGCGCTCGAACTCGGCCGCACCACGCCGGCGTTCCGCTCGACCTTCGGCACCAATGTCGGGATCGGCTCGCAGGGCCTCGTGATGGCCGGCACGCCCGAACAAAAAGCCGAGTGGCTCCCCAAGATCGCGAGCGGCGAGATCGTCACCAGCTTCGCCCTCACCGAACCCGATGTCGGCAGCGACAGCGGCGCGGTGAAGGCACGGGCGGTGCGTGATGGCGACGTCTATCGCCTGTCCGGCACCAAGCGTTACATCACCAATGCCGACAAGGCGTCGCTGTTCACCGTCATGGCCCGCACCGGCGACGAACCGGGTGCGCGCGGCGTCTCCGCCTTTCTCGTCCCCCGCGACCTGCCCGGCGTCAGCATCGGCGAGCCCGAAAAGAAGATGGGACAAAAGGGCGCAAAGGTCGCCGACGTCAACTTCGACGATGTCCCCGTCCCCGCCGCCAACCGGCTGGGCGAAGAGGGCGAAGGCTTCAAGATCGCAATGCGCGTGCTCGACCGGGGCCGCTTGCACATCAGCGCGGTCAGTGTCGGGGTGGCCGAGCGGCTGATCGCCGACTGCGTCGCCTATGCGACCGAACGCAAGCAGTTCGGGAAGGCCATCGCCGAGCATCAGCTGATCCAGGCGATGATCGCCGACAGCAAGACCGAATGCCTCGCCGCGCGCGCGCTGGTCCTCGAAACTGCCCGGGCCAAGGATGATGGCAAGGATGTGGTTTTGGAGTCCGCAGCGGCGAAGCTGTTCGCCACCGAAATGGTCGGACGCGTCGCCGACCGCGCGGTGCAGATCTTCGGAGGCGCGGGCTATATCGCCGACTACGGGATCGAGCGGCTGTACCGCGACGTCCGCCTGTTCCGCATCTACGAAGGCACCAGCCAGATCCAGCAGCTGATCATCGCACGGGAGACGATCAAGCGGGGTGGGTAGCACTTTCTCCCCTCCCGCGTGCGGGAGGGGTCGGGGGAGGGCCTGTCCCCACGCAACGAACGATAATGGCTAGTGGGCAGGCCCTCCCCTAGCCCCTCCCGCAAGCGGGAGGGGAACGGATTGGGAGATTAGGATGGACACCAGCAAATTCTTCGATCTGACCGGCAAGGTCGCGCTCGTCACCGGCGGTAGCCGCGGCATCGGCAAGATGATCGCCGAGGGCTTCATCGCCCAGGGCGCAAAGGTCTATATCTCGTCCCGCAAGGCCCCGGCATGCGAGGAAACCGCCGCCGAGCTTGGCCCGAACTGCATTCCACTGCCGATGGACGTCTCGACCGTCGAGGGGTGCAAAGCGCTGGCCGCTGCGCTGGCCGAGCGCGAGCCGCAGCTCGACATCCTCGTCAACAATGCCGGCGCGGCCTGGGGCGTCGAATTCGCCGAGTTTCCCGAGGCCGGCTGGGACAAGGTCATGGACCTCAACGTCAAATCGCCCTTCTTTCTGACTCAGGCGCTGCACGATCTGCTCAAGGCGCGGGCGAGCCATGACGCGCCGTCGAAAGTGATCAACATCACTTCGATCGACGGACTGCGGCTCAATCCGTGGGAGACCTACAGCTATCATGCGTCCAAGGCGGCGCTGATCTACCTGACCAAGCGGATGGCCGCGCGGCTGATCCGCGACGGCATCATCGTCACCAGCCTCGCCCCCGGCGCGTTCGCCAGCGAGATGAACCGCGCCGCCCGCGACCATGGTGACGAGGTGGCGAAGCGCATCCCGATGCGGCGGCTCGGCACGCCGGAGGATATG
>JBHYGP010000285.1:0-443 GCA_051858935.1 Sphingomonas sp. | reverse complement strand
CGGGCGCGGCGATCTTCCTTGCCAGCCGGGCGAGCGACTACGTCGTCGGCGACACGTTGGTGGTCGATGGCGGCCTCGTCAACGCGTCGCTGGCGGTGAGCATCGACGCTTAATCAGAGGTTTCGGTCTGGCCAGCGATCTTGATGTCCTTGCCCAGCAGGGTGCGGACATAGATGCGCTGGACCAGCACGAACACCACCACGGTCAGCGGGGCGGCGAGCAGGACGCCGAGGAAGCCGAACAAGAGGCCCGCCGCGACCACGGCGAAGAGCAGGATGGCGGGCGGAACGTCGACCGCCTGTTTCTGGATCATCGGCTGCAGGAAATTGCCCTGAATCTGCTGGATGACCAGGAACAGCACGACGGTCCACAGCGCGGTAATCGGCGACACCGTGAAGGCGAGCAGCACGGCCGGCACCCCGGCGATGATCGGCCCGATCATC
>JBHYGP010000284.1:0-3604 GCA_051858935.1 Sphingomonas sp. | reverse complement strand
TCCGGGTAATCACCGTGCGTACCGCGCCCTCGTCGAGCAGCGGCAACAGCTTGCCCTGCACATCGAGCATATAGCGGTCCATCTGATCGAAGCCGGTGCCCTCCGGCGCGCTGATCTGGACTTGCGCCACACCCTGATCCTCCGCCGGGACCAGCTCCGATTGCAGCGTGGTGAACGCACCACCCGCGGCAAACAGGAACGCCAGCACCGCAACCAGCGGAATGACCGGCTTGTCGATCGCGCGCGACAGGTTCCGACCGTAAAAATCCTCCAGCTTCTGGAACTGGTTGTCGACCCACCCGGTAAAACGCCCGCGCTTCTCCTTGCGCAGCATCTTCGAGCACAGCATCGGCGTCAGGCTGAGCGCGAGGAACCCGGAGAACGAAATCGCGCCGATCATCGCCACCGCCAGCTCGCGGAACAACAATCCGGTCTGTCCGGCAAGGAAACAGATCGGCACGAACACCGCGCAGACTACCAGCGTCGTCGATACGACCGCGAAACCCACCTGCCGCGTCCCCTTGAACGCGGCGACGAGCGGTGGCTCGCCCTCCTCGATCCGGTGATAGACATTTTCGAGCACCACGATCGCGTCATCGACCACCAGCCCGATCGCGAGCACCAGCGCGAGCAGGGTCAGCAGGTTGATCGAGAAGCCCGCCAGCCACAGCACCGCAAATGCACCGAGCAAACAGATCGGCACTGTCACTGCCGGGATCAGTGTCGCACGCCATGATCCGAGAAACAGGAAGATGACCAGCACCACCAGCACCGCCGCCTCGGCCAGCGTCTGCCACACCTTTTCGATCGCGCGACCGATGAACAGTGAATCGTCCGACCCGACGGTGATCGACATGCCCTCGGGCAGGTCGGCCTTGACCGCCTCCATCGTCTCCTTGGCGGTTTCGGCGACCTGCAGCGTATTCGCGCCCGACTGGCGGACGATGCCCAGACCAACGGCCTGCTGGCCGTTCATGCGGAACGCGTTGTACGGATTCTCCGCAGATTGCTCGACCCGCGCGACATCGCCCAGCCGGACGAGATAGCCATCCTCCCCGCGCCCGACGACCAGGTTTGAAAAATCGCCTGCGGTCGCGAACGGACGGTCGACGCGCAGCGTGCGGTTCTGCTGCTGCGATTCCAGACGCCCGGCGGGCAGCTCGACATTCTGGGTCCGCAACGCGGTCTCGACATCCGCCGGGGTCAGCGAATAGGCGGCGAGCCGGGTCGCATCGAGCCACACGCGCATCGACGGGCGCGCATCGCCCGCGACGAACACGCGCGCCACGCCGTCGATCGTGCTGAACCGGTCGACCAATGTGCGGTCGACATAGTCCGACAGCTGCAGGCGCGACCAGCCGGGGCGCGAGACGACGAGGAACAGGATCGGCGAGCTGTCGGCATCGACCTTGCGCACTTCGGGCGCGATCACTTCCTCTGGCAGATCCTCGACCACGCTGCCGATGCGGTCGCGCACGTCATTGGCGGCCGAATCGATGTCGCGACCCGGACGAAACTCGATCGACACGTCCGACACACCGTCGCGCGAGCGCGAGGTGATCGTCTGGATCCCCTCAATCCCCGATAGCGCTTCCTCGATCGGCTGGGTGATCCGCGCCTCGATCACGCTGGCGGCGGCACCGGTATAGGCTGTTTCGACCGATACGACCGGCGGATCGGTGTCGGGATATTCGCGCACCGACAGGCTCAGAAATCCGACCACGCCAACGATCGTCAGCAGGATCGCCATCACCGCCGCAAAGACCGGACGGCGGACGGAAAGGTCGGAAATCTGCATCAGTTACCCTTGGCCTGGCCGGCCGCCTTGGGCGCGGCATTGCCGGGACCGGCGGTGCGGACCTGCTGCCCCTCCGCGATCTTGACCACGCCTTCGGTCACCACGCGCTGGCCGGCCTGCAGACCCTGCGTCACCTCGACCAGACCATTCTGGCGCAATCCGGTGCGGATCGGCACGCGCTTTGCCTTGCCGTTCTCGATGATGAAGACAAAGCTCTGCTCGCCCTCGCCCACCACAGCCAGTTCGGGGACGGCGGCAGTGGTGCGCGCCTCCGCCTCGATCGCGACGGTCAGCAGCATGCCGGGCTTCAGCTTGCGGTCGCCATTGGCCAGCACCGCGCGCACCGTGGCCGCGCGGGTCTGGGGGTTCAGCACTGGATCGATCGTCGCGATGGTACCGTGAAACGGCTGATCGGGATATGCGGCAGCAGTCGCGACGATCGCCTGACCCGGCTGAATCTGGCTCAGCAGCGTCTCGGGCACCGCAAAGTCGAGCTTGATCCGGCTGATGTCGCTGACCGTCGCAATTTCGGTCCCGGCGCTCACCACCGCGCCGGCGGAGATATTGCGCAGCGATACCCAGCCGCCGAACGGCGCGCGCACCACGCGGTCGCCGATCGACGCGCGCGCCTCCGCCGCCTGACCCGATGCCTGGCTCGCCAGCGCCTGTTGCGCATCGACCGCGCTGCGCGTTGCAAAGCCGCGATTCTTGAGTTCTTCCAGCCGGTCGAGCTGCTGCTGCGCCTCCCGCGCGCGCGCATTGGCTTGGGCGAGCTGGGCGCTTTCCTGCCCCTGCGCCAACACCGCGATCACCTGACCTCGGTTCACATAGGCGCCATCCTCGAAATTGAGGCGCAGGATTCGCTCGGTCACCGGCGCAGTCAGCGTCACCTGTTCATTGGCGCGCGCGGTGCCGACCGCATCGATCCGCTCGACAAACCGCGCCGACTGGACTGCGCCGAGCGTCACGAGCGGTGCCTCGCGGCCCTTTTTCTGCGCAGCGTCGCCGCCACCGCACGATGCCAGAGCCGCAGCCGACGCCGCCAAAACAAGAATCATTCGCATGAAGACGCGCTACACCAACCGGGGGGAACATCAACTATTCCAACCAATTTGTCGCAAAAGTGTGTCAGCCTTTATTGCGCCTGCGAAGAAACGCTGCGTTTCCAATCAGAACGTCGAGCCTCAGTCGGCAGCGAATCCGAAGGGCGAGACCCCGGCCTCGCGCTCGCTGACCAGCATCGCGCGACCGGTCGGGGCGGCGCTGCGCTGGGGGCATTCGCGGGTGCAGGCACGGCAGCCCAGACCCACCGGGACCGCCTCGCCCCCGAAATCCAGCCCGCGCGCCGCCGCAAGCCCCGTCGCCGCCTCCGCCGCCAGCCCCAAAGTCACAACGAAGCGCGCACGCACCGCGCCCGCCCAGCCGCCCGGTGGTGCGACGCAGCGCGAGCTGGTGAACCATCGCGATCCGTCTTCCAGCTCGACCAGCTGGACGATCCGCTCGTCAGGCCGGGCGAATGCGGCATAGGCGTCGAGCAACGGACACGGCACGGCGGACTCGACCAGCGGAGACGCGCTGGCCCCCGCGAACCGCTTCGACACCTGCCCTGCCCGGTCGATCCGCAGCATGAAAAAGGGCAGCCCGCGCGCACCCACCCGCTGCAGCGTGGTCAACCGATGCGCCACCTGTTCCGCACTCGCCCCGAAGCGCCGGCGGAGCAGCTCGAGGTCATATCCGGTCGCCTCGCACGCACGCAGGAAGCGGGCGTAAGGCATCATCACCGCGGCGGCGAAATAACCGGCGAGG
>JBHYGP010000283.1:0-3621 GCA_051858935.1 Sphingomonas sp. | reverse complement strand
CGCCGGGGTGCCGGGCCGGGGGCTGTATTTGAAGCTGAAACACTGGGCATAGCCGACCGCGTCGACCAGGCTGAGCGTATCGCGGAACTCTTCCTCGGTCTCGCCGGGGAAGCCGACGATGAAGTCGCCCGACAGCGCGATGTCGGGGCGGACGGCGCGGACGCGGTCGAGGATGCGCAGATATGAATCGCGGCTGTGCGAGCGGTTCATCGCTTTCAGAATGCGGTCATTGCCCGCCTGAACCGGCAGATGGAGGAAGGGCATCAGCTTCTCGACCTCGGCATGGGCGCGGATCAGCCCTTCCTTCATGTCGTTGGGATGGCTGGTGGTGTAGCGGATGCGCGCGAGCCCCGCGATCTTGTCGAGCGCGGCGATCAGGCCGTGCAGGCCGGTGCCCTCGGCATCGTCCCATGCATTGACGTTCTGGCCGAGCAACGTGATCTCGCGCGCGCCGGCATCGACCAGCGACTTGGCCTCATCGACGATCGCCGCGAACGGACGGCTGACCTCGGCACCGCGCGTGTAGGGCACGACGCAATAGGTGCAGAATTTGTCGCACCCTTCCTGCACCGTCAGGAACGCGGTCGGGCCGGTCTTGCGGCGCGCGGGGAGCGCGCCGAATTTGGCGATGGCGGGCATGTCGGTGTCGATCGCGCGGCCCTGTGCCGATGCCTGGGCGACGAGGTCGGGGAGGTTGTGATACGCCTGTGGCCCGACGACGATGTCGACCTTGGCGCGATGGGCGATCTCTTCCCCCTCCGCCTGCGCGACGCAGCCGGCGACGGCGATCATCGGATTGGCGCGGTCGGCAAGGCGGGCGTTCTTCCGCAGCCGGCCAATGTCCGAATAGACCTTCTCGGTCGCCTTTTCGCGGATGTGGCAGGTGTTGAGGACGACCAGATCGGCGCTGTCGGCATCCGCAGCGGCGGTCATGCCCTGTGCCGCCATCAGCTCGGCCATGCGCTCGCCGTCATAGACGTTCATCTGACAGCCGAAGGATTTGACGTGATAGGTCTTGGGGGTGGCGCTCATGGCGCGGGCCTATAGTCGAAAGGGGCCGGTGCGTGAACAATCTTCCCTTCCGGTCCCCTAGCCAATAGAGACCCGCTCCAAATGGCACGGATCGAAACCCCCAGGCGCGTGCGTGGCACGCAGGATATTTTTGGCGACGAGCAGCGCCGCTTTGCGCGCGTGGTCGAGGCGTTCGAGCATGTGCGGAGGCTCTATTGCTTCAGCCAAGTTCAGGTCCCGGTGTTCGAATCCACCGCCGTGTTCGCGCGCTCGATGGGCGAGACGTCGGACGTGGTGTCGAAGGAAATGTACACCTTCCCCGACCGCGGCGACGACCTGTTGACGCTGCGCCCGGAATTCACCGCGGGGATTTGCCGGGCGTATATTACCGAGGGGTGGCAGCAGTTCGCGCCATTAAAGCTGACCACGCACGGCCCGGTGTTCCGCTATGAGCGGCCGCAAAAGGGGCGTTATCGCCAGTTTCACCAGATCGACGCCGAGATCATTGGGGCGGCGGAGCCGCAGGCTGATGTCGAGCTGCTGACCATGGCAGATCAGCTTTTGAAGGAGTTGGGGATCGCCGAGGGCGTGACGCTGCAGCTCAACACGCTGGGCGACGCCGAGACGCGAGAGGCGTGGCGGGCGGCTTTGGTCGCGCATTTCGAGAAGCATCGCGGCGAGCTGTCGGAGGACAGCCTGACGCGGCTCGAGAAGAATCCGATGCGCATTCTGGATTCGAAAGACCCGCGCGACCGGCCGATTGCGGATTCGGCGCCGGATATCGATGCCTATCTGACGAGCGAGGCGGGGGCGTTTTTCGAGGCGGTTCAGAAGGGATTGCAGGCTGCGGGCGTCGTTCCGACGCGCAATGCGCGGCTGGTACGCGGGCTCGACTATTACCGGCACACCGCGTTTGAATTCGTCACCGACCGGCTGGGCGCGCAGGGCACGGTGCTGGCCGGTGGGCGGTATGACGGGCTGATCGGCAACCTGGGCGGGCCGGAAACGGCTGGCGTGGGCTGGGCTGCCGGGATCGAGCGGTTGGGGATGTTGCTGGCGGAGCCGGTGGTCGCACGTCCACAAGTTATCGTAACATCGAACTTGGACTCGGAGAGCGAGAACGTGCTCGCGCTAACCAGCGCACTGCGACGTGCAGGCATTGCAGCAGATTTCGTTCTGGGGGGCTCGCCTCGCAAGCGTTACGACAAAGCTCAAAGCAGAGAACCTGCTCTAGTGTTCCTGCTGACCCAGATGCCGGAACCCACGAGGCAGCAGCCTCTGCTTTACGTCGATATCAAGCGTGGCCGCGGCGGTGGAAACCTTGAAGGTGCCCAAGCCGAGGAGGAGGGCCGGGCTCTGCTTGAAAAGGCTGTGAATGTGGTGCCGGTGAATGCTGATGAGAGCGCGCTGGCCGACTTTGCGATCTATTTCCGGCCATGACCCGCATCTCCCCCGAGCGGATCGCGCAGATCGAGGCGCGGCGGGATGAGCTGTCGGCGATGATGGCGACCGGCGACCTGCCGTCGGATCGCTTCGTTGCGGTGTCCAAGGAATATGCCGAGCTGGAGCCGGTCGCTGCGGCGGCGGGTGAGGTGCGGCGGCTGCGCGCCGAGGCGGTGAGCCTGGCGGCGATGACGCGCGACGCCGATGCCGAGCTGCGCGCGATGGCGGGCGAGGAATTGCGTGCGAACGAGGCGGCGCTGGAGCAGGCTGATCTGGCGCTCGCACTGGCACTGTTGCCGCGCGACGCGGCGGACGAGCGCGCGGCGATGCTCGAAATCCGCGCCGGGACCGGCGGGGACGAGGCGGGGCTGTTCGCCGGCGATCTGCTGCGCATGTACACCCGCTATGCCGAGCGGCAGGGGTGGAAGGTCGAGCTGATCTCCGCCAGCACCTCGGAAGCCGGGGGCTATAAGGAAGTCGTTGCCAGCGTCGCGGGCAAGGGCGTGTTCGCCAAGCTCAAGTTCGAAAGCGGCGTCCACCGTGTCCAGCGCGTGCCGGTGACCGAGAGCGGCGGGCGCATCCACACCTCCGCCGCGACCGTCGCGGTGCTGCCCGAGGCCGAGGAGGTCGATGTCGACATTCGCAACGAGGATCTGCGCATCGACATCTACCGCGCGTCGGGCGCGGGCGGGCAGCACGTCAACACGACCGACTCCGCGGTGCGGCTGACGCATATCCCGACCGGGCTGGTGGTGATCCAGCAGGACCAGCGCAGCCAGCACAAGAACCGCGACAAGGCGATGCAGGTGCTGCGCACGCGGCTGTATGAACTGGAGCGCGAGCGTCTGGCGAGCGAGCGGTCGGGCGCGCGCAAGTCGATGGTTGGCTCTGGCGACCGGTCGGAGCGGATCCGCACCTATAATTTCCCGCAGGGGCGGGTGACCGACCATCGGATCAACCTGACGCTGCACCGCCTGCCCGAGATCCTCGAGGGCGAGATGGACGAACTGGTCGGGGCTTTGGTGTCCGAGGATGAGGCGGAGCGGCTGGCTTCGCTGGATTCGTGATCGCGGGGCGAGTGCCCAGCGGTCTGTCGTTCATCGTCCCCCTCCCGCTTGCGGGAGGGAGCGGCGGGCCGGTCGTCCCCCGGACGACCTGGAACAGCCG
>JBHYGP010000282.1:0-3643 GCA_051858935.1 Sphingomonas sp. | reverse complement strand
CCGCCGCCGAAAAGGTGCCGGTCGAACTGGCGACCGCGAAGGAACACGCCAAGATGCTCACCGGCAGCTGGACCAACAGCCGCCGTGTCGCATCGAGCTTCGCGTCGTTCGTCTATCTGCTCGGCGAGACGAAGATCGGGCTCGACGAAGACGGCCGCCCGTTGGTCGGCAGCATCCCCTCGCTCGGCGGCGCGCCGCGCAAGTGGATCGAGGTCGAACCGTTCGTGTGGCAGGACGCCTATGGCAAGGAGCGCCTGGTCGCCGAAGTGAAGGACGGACAGATCGTCCGCTGGACGTTCGGCATGGCGTCGCCCTTCATGGTGTGGGACCGCACGCCCTGGTATGCGAGCGGAAGCTGGCTGATCCCGGCATTGCTGTTCGCGCTCGCCGTGATCCTGATCACCGCGCTCGGCTGGCCGATCGGCTGGATCGCCCGCAAGCGTTACGGGGCACAGCTCGCGCTGACCGGTCGCGCGCGGACCGCCTATCGCGCGGTGCGTGGCCTGGCCTGGCTGGTGCTGCTGGTGCTGGTCGGCTGGCTGATCGTGGTCACTGGGATCGAGAATTTCGAATCCCATGGCAAGAATGACTGGCTGATCCTGACGCTGCAGGTGGTTGGCACGCTCGCCTATTTCGGCCTGCTCGCCGCCTCGGTGTGGAACCTGCTGCTGGCGTTCAAGGACAAGCGGGGCTGGTTCTCGAAGCTCTGGGCGGTGGCTCTCGTGCTTGGTGCCTTCTTCCTCCTGTGGGTCGCGCTGGTGTTCAAGCTGGTGAGCTTCGGCACCGGATATTGAGGTTCCCCGCGGGCCGGGTGTGGGTCGCGTGACCCGCATCCGGCCCGTACCGAATCCAGATTGACAATTGTCCGAATAGGACAACACTATCCCAATCAGAAATGCCGCGCGTCGGATCATGGCCACGTGACAGGCAGGCTCAGGGAGATTTCACATGACACGGCATGCCATTCCTACGCGTATCGTCCTGTCCCTCTCGACCGCCGCCGCCGCGTTGATGCTCCCCGCATCGGCGTTCGCGCAGGATGCGCCCGCAGCGACCCCGGCCGATCATGGCGAGGTCGTCGTGACCGCCCAGAAGCGCGCCGAGCGCATTCAGGACGTTCCGATTTCGATCACCGTGGTCAGCGGCGAGGCGATGCAGCAGAGCGGCGCGTCGCAGCTGTCGGACTATGCCGCCTCGATCCCCGGGCTTCAGGTCGACAATGCCGGTTCGCCCGGCCGCTCGACGCTGACGCTGCGCGGCGTCGCGCCGATCGGGCCGAGTGCCACCGTCGGCATGTATCTCGACGATGCGCCGATCGGATCGAGCGGCATCTACAACCGCTCGCAAGTCTTCACGCTCGACCTGATGCCCTATGATATCGAGCGGCTGGAAGTGCTGCGCGGGCCGCAGGGGACCCTCTATGGCGCCAGCTCGATCGGCGGCCTGCTCAAGTATGTCACCGTTCAGCCAGATTTGAACGACCTTAAGGTTCGTGGCGGCGCCGAAGTGTTCACCGTTGCGCATGGCGATGGCGTGGGCTGGGCGGCGAATGCGATGG
Source organism: Sphingomonas sp. (assembly GCA_051858935.1). Classification (GTDB taxonomy): domain Bacteria; phylum Pseudomonadota; class Alphaproteobacteria; order Sphingomonadales; family Sphingomonadaceae; genus Sphingomonas. The sequence goes on along the minus strand of JBHYGP010000282.1, from coordinate 2,085 downwards.
TCAATGTGCCGCTGATCACCGATCAGCTCGCGGTCAGCGCGAGTTATGCGCGGCGCGAGACCCCGGGCTATGTCGACAATATCCAGACCGGCGAGGAAGACGTCAACGACGCGGTCCAGCAGGGCGGCCGGGTGGCGCTGCTGTGGCAGCCCGATCCTGCGCTCACCATCAAGCTCAGCGGCGTGTGGCAGTCGGTGGATTCCGACAATGTCAGTCTCGTCTATGAAGGCATGGGCAATACTCCGATCGCGCCCGGCGAATCGTTCTTCAGCACCAACACCCAGCTGGCCGAGCCCTTCACCAGCGATTTCCAGTTCTACTCGGCCTCGATCGGCTATGATCTGGGCTTTGCTGAAGTCAGCTCGACCACGTCGTACAGCAAGCTCGAAATCCTCGAAGTGACCGACGCGACCCGCGTGTTCGGCGGGATTTTCGGCGGCTTTGCGCCCTATCCCGCGACGCTGGAGCAGAAGAAATGGACGCAGGAGCTGCGCCTGACCTCCGCTCCCAGCACCAGCTTTGAATGGATGGTCGGATTCTTCTACACGGATGAGGACAATACCCATAGCCAGGTGGTGCGCGCGCTCGACGCCAGCGGCGCGCCGCTTCCCGGCTTCGACCCGTTCGCGGTCGTCGGCCTGCCCAACACGTACAAGGAATATGCGGTCTTCGGGAACGCGACCTGGAAGATCAGCGAGATGTTCCATCTGACCGGCGGGCTGCGCTGGGCGCGCAACGACCAGACCTTTACCCAATCGACCGCGATCCCGCTGTTGGGGCTCAACGCCAGCGGCGATGGCGAATCGTCGGAAGAGATCGTCACCTACAGCGTCAGCCCCCAGATCAATCTGAGCCGCGACGCGATGATCTATGCGCGTGTCGCCAGCGGCTACAAGCCGGGCGGGCCGAACGTCGCGCTGCCGGGCTTTCCCGCCACCGTCGATGCCGAGCGGGTGACGAGCTATGAAGTCGGCGTAAAGGCCAGCTTCCTCGACCGCGCGGTCAGCCTGGATGCTGCGGTGTTCATGCTCGACTGGACCGATCTCCAGACCGGCGCCGCCTTTGCGGCGGGGATCAATGGCCTGGTCAATGCCGGCACCGCGCGCAGCCAGGGCGTCGAGGCTTCGCTGAACATCACGCCGGTCGCCGGGTTCAATGTCGGCGCGAACTTCGCCTATACTGACGCGAAATGCACCGAGACGACCGCCGCCTGCACCGATGGCGACCAGTTGCCGAGCGTGCCGAAGATTTCGGCGGCAATGACCGCGGACTATCGCTTCGCCGTCGGTGGCTCGGCAGAGGCGCGGCTGGGCGGTTCGGTGCGGATCGTCGGGGATCGCATCTCCGATGTCGCCAGCTCGGCGCTCTCGGTTCCGATCGACGGCTATGCCGCGCTTGATCTCAACGCGGCGGTCACGTTCAACGACAAATGGACGCTGCGCGCCTATGCCCGCAACGTCACCGACGCGGAGGGGCGGATCACCAGCAACGTCGCGACCACCAATCCCGGCTTCCTGTCGACCGTGCCGCTGCAACCCCGCACGCTGGGTCTCGCCATCGACCTGTCCTTCTGAACGCGCCGGGGATGAACGCGCCTTTCATCGGGGGCAACGACCTGTCGGTCCTGCCCCACCCCTATCTGCTCTTTCTGGGCGACACGCAGGAGCGCGGCTTTGCCAAGACCGCGCTGGGGCTGCGCGATTGGGCGGCGGACAAATGCGTGGGCGAGCTGCGGCTGACCGACGCGACGGTCTCGACCGGGCTGCCCGCGCTGACCCCGGCCCAGGCGCGGGCACAGGGCGCGCGCGCGATGGTGATCGGCGTCGCCAATCAGGGCGGCATTATCCCGCTGTCGTGGCGCGCGTCGCTGGTCGAGGCGCTGGAGGCGGGGCTGGACCTGATCGCGGGGATGCACATGCGCCTTGCCGATTTGCCCGAGGTTGCGGCGACGGCGCAGCGGCTGGGGCGGACGCTGCATGATGTCCGCGTGCCGCCCGCCGATATTCCGGTTGCCACGGGACGCAAGCGCAGCGGCATGCGGCTGCTGACCGTCGGCACCGATTGCGCATTGGGCAAGAAGTACAC
>JBHYGP010000281.1:0-3668 GCA_051858935.1 Sphingomonas sp. | reverse complement strand
CTCGCCGCCGAAACCGAAATGCAGCGCCGCACCGCGCTGCGCGCTGCCGAAGGCGGTGTTCGCGCGCGGATCGAGCAATGGGCCACGCGCGCACTTCGGCTCTCGGCGCTGGTTGAGGCAATGCTCGATCATGGCGACGAGGATGATGTAGCGGGGGAGGGCGATGTCCTCGCCACCGTGCAGCGCGACGCGGCTGCACTCGCGGCGGAGATCGAAGCCGTGGCCGCACAGCCCCCGGTCGAGCGCATTCGCGACGGCATCCGCATCGTGCTGGCAGGACAGCCCAATGCTGGCAAGTCGACCCTGCTCAACGCACTGGCCGGGCGCGAAGCTGCGATTGTCTCGCCGCTGGCCGGAACGACGCGCGATCGGATCGAGGTCCCGGTGATGCGCGACGGCATCGCCTATCTGCTGACCGACACGGCCGGCCTCCACACTGCGCCAGCCGATATCGTGGAGGAAATCGGCATCGCCCGCGCCCGGTCCGCGATCGAAAGCGCTGATCTCGTACTGTGGCTCGATGATGCGCCACTGCCTGCCGAGCTGGCGAACGTGCCACATCTGCTCATTCACCCGCGCGCCGATGCACCCGGACGCGAAGCAGGCGCTATCGACCGGCTCTCCGTGTCGGCAGATACGGGGCGGGGGGTTGATGCGCTGTGGAACGCCATTGCGGAGATCTCCTCCGCGCTGCTTCCACCTTCGGACAGCGTCGCGCTCAACATCCGTCAGCGCGCGTTGGCCGAGCAGGCCGCAGTCGCATTGCGCGCCGCCGCGGTACAGGACGAGCTGCTGCTCGCCGCAGAGGAGTTGCGCGCGGCGTTGCGTGCGTTCCACCGCATCACCGGCGCTGCAGATGTCGAGGCAATGCTCGATGCATTGTTCGGGAGGTTCTGCATCGGCAAGTGAGTGTTCCACGTGGAACGCTTTTGACCTGACCCCCGCGCGGGGCTATGCGGCGGGTATGCACAAGTTCGATGTGATCGTGATCGGCGGCGGCCATGCCGGTACCGAAGCAGCAGCTGCGGCTGCGCGCTGCGGTGCGCAGACCGCGCTCGTCACCTTCGATGTCGCCATGATCGGCGCGATGTCGTGCAATCCCGCGATCGGCGGGCTCGGCAAGGGCCATCTGGTGCGTGAAGTCGATGCCCTGGACGGCCTGATCGCCCGCGCCGCCGACGCCGCCGCGATCCACTACCGGCTGCTCAACCGCTCCAAGGGTCCGGCGGTACAAGGACCACGCGTCCAGGCCGACCGGGTCCGCTACGCCGCCGCGATCCAGACGATGCTCGCGGCCCAGCAGGGGCTGGAGATTGTCGAAGGCGAGGCGGTTGCTCTCCTCCTTGAAGGCGGTCATGTCTCCGGCATCGCCCTTTCTGACGGAACCGAACTACACGCTGGGGCTGTCATCCTCGCCAGCGGCACCTTCCTCGGCGGCCGCATCTTCCGTGGCGAAGAGCGCGAGACCGGCGGCAGGGTAGGGGAGCGCGCCGCGACCGCGCTCGGCGTTCAACTCCGCGACTGCGGCTTGCCCATTACCCGTCTCAAAACCGGCACGCCCCCGCGCCTGGATGGCCGCACGATCGACTGGGGCGCACTCGACGAGCAGCCGAGCGACGCCGATGACTGGCGCATGTCCCCGATGACGGCGGGGCCCCGCCTCCCCCAGCTCGCCTGCGCCATCACCCGCACCACGCTCGAAACCCACGAGATTATCCGCGGCGGCCTCGACCGCTCGCCCCTGTTCAGCGGTGCGATCGAGGCTGGCGGCCCGCGCTACTGCCCGTCGATCGAGGACAAGATTTTCCGCTTCGGCGACCGCGACGGGCATCAGGTGTTCCTGGAACCCGAGGGTCTCGCAACGCATCTCGTCTATCCCAACGGCCTCTCCACCTCACTGCCCGCCGATGTGCAGGCCGCAATGATCGCGTCGATCCCCGGCCTTGAGCGCGCCCAGATCGTCACCCCCGGCTATGCCGTCGAATATGACCATGTCGATCCGCGCGCCCTATCGCACCAGCTTGAGAGCCGCGATCTGCCCGGTCTCTACTGCGCGGGCCAGATCAACGGCACTACCGGCTATGAAGAGGCCGCCGCACAGGGCCTCGTCGCCGGGATCAACGCCGCCGCGGCAGTTCTCGGTCGCGCCCAAACCGTATTCCCCCGCGAACTTAGCTATATCGGCGTCATGATCGACGACCTCACGCTGCAGGGCGTGACCGAACCCTATCGCATGCTCACCGCCCGCGCCGAGCACCGCCTGTACCTCCGCGGCGACAACGCCCAGACCCGCCTGGCCCCGCTCGGTGAAGGGGCCCAGTGCCTCGGCCCCAGCCGTCGTGCGTTCATCGCCCGTCGCGCCGATGCGCGCGCCCGGCTCGACACCCTATTCGCCGACGCTCGCACTGCCCATGCGCTCGGCCAGGCTGGCGCACCGGTCGCCCAGGACGGCGCCCGCCGTACCGCCTTCGAATGGCTGCGCTTCCCGGCAGTCACGCTCGAACATCTCGGGATCAACACCGGCGAAACGGATCCAGCAATCCTGTCGGAGCTGATCGAGGACGCCCGCTACGCCCCGTATCTCGAACGTCAGGCGCAGGAGACCGCCGCAATGCAGCGCGCCGACGGCACGCGGATTCCCGCAGCGCTCGACTATGCCGCAGTGCCCGGCCTATCCAACGAGATGGTCGAGCGCCTCGGAACGGCACGCCCGGACACGATCGGCGACGCAGCTCGCGTGCGCGGGATCACACCCGCAGCGTTGACCGCGATCCTCCTCCATGTGAAGCGCGCTGCATGACCGAAGACGAAGCCCGTGACTGGATCCGCACCCGCACTGATGTTTCACGTGAAACACGGCTGGCGGCGTTCGTGGATCTGCTGCGCGACGAGGCGACGCGCCAGAACCTCGTGTCCCCCTCAACCCTCGAGCAAATCTGGTCCCGACACATCGTCGACTCGGCGCAGCTGCTCCAACATGTCGACCCCGGCGGCCTGTGGCTCGACATCGGCAGCGGCGCTGGCCTGCCCGGCATCGTCCTCGCCATCCTCCGCGACGACCCCGTCGAATTGGTCGAGCCGCGCAAGCTCCGCACGGCTTTTCTACAGCATTGCGTCGATACGCTCGGCCTCACCAACGTCAGCATCCACACCGCCAAGGTCGAGCGAACCAAGGGCCGCGCTGCTGTCGTCACTGCCCGCGCGGTCGGCACCCTCGACACCCTTTTCCGCATCGCCCGCCACCGCAGCGACCGATCCACAATCTGGGTGCTCCCCAAAGGCCGAAACGCGCAATCGGAGGTGGAAGACGCGCAGCTATGGTGGCAAGGTTCGTTCCACGTGGAACCGAGCGTGACCGCACCGGACTCGCTTATCATCGTCGCCAAAGAGGTGCGCCCCAAATGATCTGCATCGCGATTGCAAATCAGAAGGGCGGCGTGGGCAAGACCACGACCGCAATCAACGTCGGCACCGCGCTCGCCGCGACCGGCCAGCGGGTGCTGTTGCTTGACCTCGATCCGCAGGGCAATTGTTCGACGGGTCTTGGCATCGGTCGCGCCGATCGTGAGCGCTCGACCTATGACCTGCTGATCGGCGAGACCAACATGGAGGACCTGTTCGTCCCCACCCGCGTCCCCGGTCTCGACATCGTCCCCGCTACGGTCGAC
>JBHYGP010000280.1:0-3682 GCA_051858935.1 Sphingomonas sp. | reverse complement strand
TGTACGCCATCGCCGCGATTGTCGGCATCTTCGCGATCAGGCGGTGCGACGCCACCATGCGCTGGTGCGGATCGGTGATGTCGGTCGAGTCGTGATAGAAGGCCGACAGCGCGCCGACCACGCCGCACATGATCGCCATCGGGTGCGCATCGCGACGGAAGCCGCGATAGAAGGTCGCGAGCTGCTCATGCAGCATCGTGTGGCGGCTGATCGTCCAGCTGAACTTTTCCAGCTCGTCCTTGCTCGGCAGCTCATGGTTGAGCAGCAGATAGGCGACTTCCATGAAGCTCGACTGCTCGGCGAGCTGGTCGATCGGATAGCCGCGGTGCAGCAGCACACCGGCGTCGCCGTCGATATAAGTGAGGCCGCTCTCGCACGACGCGGTCGAGGTGAAGCCGGGGTCATAGGTGAACATGCCCGTCTGGGCATAGAATTTGCGGATGTCGACGACCTCGGGGCCGACGCTACCCTGTCGCACAGGATACGCCTTGTCGCCCAGATTGAGGGTGGAGTCGGTCATCGTAACTTCCTTTCCTTCAGCCGTCCGTGTCATACGCCCGGGGAGGCCGTCATCTGATCTGCAATGCGGCTGAGGCTTTCGTCGCGCCCCAGCAAGAAGAGCACGTCGTAAATCCCCGGTGAGGTGCGCTTGCCGGTGAGCGCCGCGCGCAGCGGCTGTGCCACCGCGCCCAGTTTGACGCCCGCCGACTCCGCAACCTCGCGTACCGCAGCTTCGAGTGCTTCCGTATTCCAGTCCGCGACCGCGTCAAGCGCGCTGTGCAGTTGCGAAATAAGTTCGCGTGCCTGACCTTCAAGCAGCGGGGCCGCATCCGCGTCGATTTGGAGCGGCCGGGTGGCGAACAGGAAGGCGGCGCCGGTGGCAATTTCGATCAGGCTGGCGGCGCGCGGCTTGAGCGCATGCATGCTGCGTTGCAGAAGATCGCGCTGCTCGGGCGTGGGGTCGAACGGCAGGAACGGCGCAGCAAGCTCCGCCAGCCGCGCATCGTCCGCCGCGCGGATATAATGGCCGTTGATGTTGTCGAGCTTCTTGAGATCAAAGCGCGACGGGCTCTTGCCGACGCCCTCCAGCCCGAACCAGTCGATCGCCTGTTCGCGGCTGATGAACTCGTCATCGCCATGGCCCCAGCCGAGGCGGAGCAGGTGGTTGAACAGCGCTTCGGGCAGCACGCCGAGTTCGTCGCGGTAATCATTGACGCCAAGCGCGCCGTGGCGCTTCGACAGCTTCGCCCCGTCCGCGCCATGGATCAGCGGGATGTGCGCATAGATCGGCTCGGGCCAGCCCATCGCGCGCAGAATGGTCAGCTGGCGAAAGGCGTTGTTGAGGTGATCGTCGCCGCGAATGACGTGGGTCACGCCCATGTCGTGGTCGTCGACCACCACTGCGAGCATATAGGTCGGCGTGCCGTCCGAACGCAGCAGGACCATATCGTCAAGCTCGGCATTCTGCACGGTGACTTCGCCCTGCACCAGGTCGCGGATCGTCGTCGCGCCCTCACGCTCGGCGCGGATGCGGACGACGTGCGGCTGGTCGAGCGGGCCGTCGCTGCGGTCGCGCCACGGGCTGCGGATGCGATACGGGGTCTTGGCTGCCTGTGCCGCCTCACGCTGCGCCGCGATTTCCTCCTGCGTCATCCAGCAGCGATAGGCGTGGCCGCTTTCCAGCATCGCATGGGCGACCTGCGCATGGCGATCGGCGCGGGCGAACTGATAGACTTCCTCGCCATCCCAATCGAGGCCGAGCCAGCGCATCCCGTCGAGGATCGCGGCGATGGCGGGCTCGGTCGAGCGGGCGCGGTCGGTATCCTCGATCCGCAGCAGGAACTTGCCGCCGTGGTGGCGCGCGAACAGCCAGTTGAACAGCGCGGTGCGCGCGCCGCCGATATGCAGAAAGCCGGTCGGCGAGGGCGCAAAGCGCGTGACGATGTTCGTGCCCGAAGGCTCAACTACTGCGCTCAACCGCGCGATCTCCAGCTTGCAAAGGGTGGCCGGGATGGCCGGCTGCGCCCCTAGCACGCGGTTTCGTGCGCTTCAAACCGCAGTGAAACGGGGGGATTTCGCGACGGGTTGCGCGGGGGCAATGCTTGGCACAGGCTATGGCGGAGATGGGGGGCGACGCCACACGCGCATGGGGGCCGTATGGGTTCCCGACTCTGGCATGGCCGGGGGGCGTTGGCGCGCGGATCGAGCGCTGGCTGGAGGTTGAGCGCGGGCAGTTATTCCTGTGGGTGCCGGTCGCGATCGGCGCGGGGATCGCGGCGTGGTTCGCGTTGCCCGATGCGGCACGCTGGGGCGCGGTAATTCTTGGTGGTCTGGCGGTTGCGGTCGCGGCGCTTGCGGTGGGGCACAGCGGACGCGCGGCGCGGGCGATTGCCTGGGCCGGGATGTTGGTGGCGCTGGGATGCGCGCTGGTGTGGTGGCGGGCGGAGCGGGTTGCAGCGCCGGTGCTGGCGCGCCCGGCGGTGGTGCAGGTTGTCGGATCGGTCGAGCGGATCGAGCCGTTGCCCGCGCGCGAGCTGGTGCGGCTGCGCATAGCGACCGATGCAGGGACGGGCCTGCCGCGCCGCGTGCGGGTCAATCTCGCGGTCAAGGATATGCCCGAGGGACTTACCCCGGGCGCGGGGGTGCGGGTGCGGGCGCGGCTGATGCCGCCAGCGCCACCCGCCGTGCCGGGAGCCTATGATTTCGAGCGGGTGGCGTGGTTCGACGGGCTGGGTGCCACCGGTCGGGGGTTCGCGCCGGTCGAGGTGATCGCACCAGGACGACCCGATAGCGGGCTGCGCGCGCGGCTGACCGCGCATGTCCAGTCGCAGGTTGAGGGCAGTGCGGGGGGTATCGCGGCGGCGCTGGTGACCGGTGACCGGGGCGCGATCAGCGAGGCGGATGCCGAGGCTCTGCGGCGATCGGGTTTGGCGCACCTCCTTTCGGTCAGCGGGCTGCATGTGACCGCGGTGGTCGGCGCGACAATGCTGCTGGTGCTGCGGCTGCTCGCGCACAGTCCGTGGCTGGCGCTGCGCTGGCCGTTGCCGGTGATCGCGGCGGGTGTCGCGGGGGTGACGGCGGTGGGCTACACCTTGCTCACCGGGGCGGAGGTGCCGACGGTGCGGTCGTGCATCGCCGCGCTGCTGGTGCTCGCGGCGATGATGCTGGGGCGACAGGCGATCACGCTGCGGCTGGTGGCGTTCGGGGCGCTGGTCGTGCTGCTGCTGTGGCCAGAGGCGCTGATGGGGCCGAGCTTCCAGATGAGCTTTGCCGCCGTGACCGCGATCGTCGCCTTGTACGAGAGCCAGCGTGTGCGCGGCTGGTTCGAGCGGCGTGAGGAGAACTGGGGCCGGCGGTTCGCGCGCGGAATCGGGTCGCTGTTGCTGACGGGGCTTGTCGTCGAGATCGCGCTGACCCCGATCGCGCTCTATCATTTCCACAAATCGGGGCTGTACGGCGCGCTTGCCAATATCGTCGCGATTCCGCTGACGACCTTCGTGGTGATGCCGCTGGAAGCGGCCGGGTTGTTGTTCGATGCCGTCGGCCTTGGCGTGCCATTCTGGTGGGGCGCGGAGCAGGGGCTGAAGCTGCTATTGTGGATCGCGCACGCCACCGCGAACGCGCCCGGCGCGTTGGCGATGCTGCCCGCCATGCCGGGTGGCGCCTATGCGTTGATGGCTGC
>JBHYGP010000279.1:0-11248 GCA_051858935.1 Sphingomonas sp. | reverse complement strand
CCGCCCTTCCTCGCCGCCTGGGCACCCTTCCTGCTGTTCGCGATGATCGGCGAGGCGGTGCTGCTCAAGAGCGAAGAGTAGCGCGCCATATTACGGCGCCGGTGAGCATCACCAAGACTGCAACGCACACGATCTGGCCGGGCATCGGTCCAACGAGCGAAAATACAGGTTCAGCGATCACCAACGCCGGTGCAGCATAGGCGGTAGCGACCCACCAGCCGATATCACCGTCATATTGCCACCCAGCTAGCTCGACGGCGAGCAGAACCGCAACGACACTCCAGAGGTAGCCCACGATCCATGGCGCGAGCCGGTCGAGCCGTCGAGCCACTAAAACCGGCATTTTCAGCCGCGCACCTTCATCGTGCTCGCCGCCAGTCGCGCCATCAGCCCGCGCAACGTTGGATAGTTCGCACCCTGATAGGTCGAGTCCTTCCCCAGCGCCTCGGACAACCGCCGATGCGCCTCGCCCAGCGCATGATAGGGCACGCTCGGCAACAGATGGTGGAGCGCGTGGAAGCGCAGGCCGACCGGAGCCCATAGATAGGGCAGGAATCCGCCCGGCACGTTGACGCTGTCGAGATATTGCGCGGTAACCGTCAGCGGCTCGCCCTCATTCTCCCACAGATGCGCGACCAGCGTGCGCACCTGGTTGAGCACCGCGACGCCCGAGATCACGACCATATAGGTCAGGAACGCCTTGAGGGCCAGCACGCCGGTCGCGACCGTGGCGATTAGCGTCACCGCGACGATGCTCGCGCCGATCTCCTGCCAGCGCCACTGGCGGGCGAATTCGCCCTCGGGCGATTTCCGCTCGAATTTCGGGTTGATCTGCAGGCCCGAATAGCGGCCAACCACGACACGGCGCAGCTTCTTCGACAGTAGCGACAGCGGCCCCAGCACGCCGAAGCGAAGCAGCAACCCGACCGGCATCAGCGTCGAGACCAGCAGGAACACCGGCAGCGTCCACGGCTTCATCAGCGCGAGCGGCAGATACTCGGGATCCTCCACCGTGCCATAGCGTGTACGCGTATGGTGGATCGTATGAATGCCCTCATACATGAAACTCGGCAGCATCATCGGGATGCCGAGCAGCACGTTCCAGCCAACCCGGAACCCCGGCAGCAGCGCATGCTTGAGATGCGTGATCTCATGAATGAACAGGCTCGCGCGATAGAGTGCCAGCACCGCCAGCACACCGCTCGCCACCACCCAGCCGAGCGAGGGGGCGAGAATCGCGCCCGCCAGCGCGGCATAGCCGACCGCCGCGGAACCGAGGAAATCGGTCCAGTAGATGCGCGGGCTCGGCGTCTGCAAATCGCGCGTCAGTTCTGACGCCGCGCGCAGCATCGCCTTGTCATCGGCCATGCCGGACAGACGGATCTTCGCCGCCGGAACCGGCGCACCGGTCACGCGATCCTGCGCGGCCGCATCAAGGGCAAGGCTGTTCATGGGTACCGGCATTGCCAACAGATCGTGGCCATTGCGTGGCATTTCAACAGCCTCCCCATGACACGCGTGCATCCGGTTGACTTGCACGCGCCAAGGCGTGACTGAATTGACGCAAATCAACGAAAGGTGCCATTTCGTGGCCATTGCCCCGCTCGCCATCCGTCCGGTCACCAGCAAGGCGGACACGCGCGACTTCATCGAACTCGCCTATCGCCTCAATCGCGGTGACCCCAATTGGGTGCCGCCGCTGCGCAGCGAGGTCGCCAGCGCGATCAACCCGAAGAAGAATGGCTGGTTCAGCCATGCCCAGGCGCAATTGTTCCTCGCCGAACGCGACGGACGACCCGTGGGTCGGATCGCCGCGCATATCGACCGGCTCGCGCTGGAGATGCCCGCCGAACAGGGTTTCGGCCCCGGCACCGGCTTTTTCGGCCTGTTCGAGGCGGAGGACGACACTGTCGCCCGCGCGCTGATCAACACCGCGCAGGACTGGTTGCGCAAAAAGGGGATGACCCGCGTGGTCGGGCCGGTGTCGCTGTCGATCTGGGAAGAACCCGGCCTGTTGATTCAAGGCCATGACCATGCGCCGACGGTGATGATGGGGCATCACAAGCCAGCCTATCGCAATTATATCGAAGATGCGGGCTTCGTTCCGGTCAAGCAGCTCAAGACCTATGAGCTCGATATCACCAAGGATTTCCCGCCCCTGGTCCAGCGGATCATCGCGATGGGCGAGAAGAGCGACCGCATCCGCATCCGCACCGTGGACAAATCGCGCTTCGCCGAAGAGGCCGCGCTGATTCTCGGCATCCTCAACGACGCATGGTCGGACAATTGGGGCTTCGTCCCATTGACCCAGCCCGAGATCGACGATGTCGGAAAGAAGCTGAAGCCGATCGTGTTCGAAAAGCTGATCCGCATCGCCGAGCTCGACGGCGAACCGGTCGCGTTCATGATCACCCTGCCCGACCTAAACGAGGCAATCGGGCCACTAAACGGCAATCTGTTTCCGCTCGGCTGGGCGAAATTGATGTGGTGGCTGCACCGCGGCAAAGCGCGGACCATGCGCGTGCCGCTGATGGGGGTGCTGAAGAAGCTCCAGGGATCGCGCATGGCGAGCCAGCTCGCCTTCATGATGATCGAATATATCCGCCGCGATGCGATCGCCGATTTCGGGGCAAGCCGCGGTGAAATCGGCTGGGTGCTCGACGACAATCAGGGGATGAACGCCATCGCCGAGACGATCGAGAGCAGGGTCAACCGCGTGTATCAGATCTACGCGAAGGAACTGGGATAGCGCCGAAAAAGCGGCCCGCGGCGATAGGGGGCGCCGCGGGCCGCGCCCTCGTCACCGCTGGGGGTCGAGGGGATCGAAATTATCGTCCGCGATCCACTGCGCGCGGGTCTTGCAGGTCTTCTTGGGCAGGCGCGTGCCGACGATGGCTTCGCTGACGCAGTAACGCGTCTCGGCCTTGGGGGCCGGCGTCTCGGTCGGTGCGGGCCCGTTCGACGGGGCCGTATCGCGGGCCATGGCAGGGGCGGCGGTGACAGCGATCAGGGTGGCTGCGGCGGTTGCGATGATCTTACGCATGACGGGATCTCCTTGGGAAACAGCGTGGGGGCTGCGGGTCGGCTGGTTGCTCTGCTCTGCCCGCAGCTGTGTTAGTGCATTAGTCATGCCAAACAGTCGGATTTAGCTAAATCAAAGACTTAGCCTGTTGCGATTGCAACCAAGCGGAAAAACTTCACTGGATGTTGGTGATTTGCGCCAAAAATGCGCAATCGTTTCAGGCGCGCAATTTTACCCAGGTCGGCGCATGATCGCTGGCCTTTTCGCGACCGCGATAGTCCTTGTCGACACCGGCATCGGCGAAGCGATCGGCGGCGATCGGGCTGAGCAGGAGATGGTCAATGCGAAACCCCGCATCGCGCTGCCACGCGCCCGCCTGATAGTCCCAGAAGGTCCACACGCGTCCCGCCGGAAACCGGGTGCGCAGCGCGTCGGTCCAGCCCTGCGCCAGCAAGGCGCGATAGCCCTGGCGCGACTCGGGCTGCATCAGCGCGTCGTCGGCCATCGCCCGGACCGAATAGACATCGTCGTCATTGGGGATGACGTTGTAATCACCCGCGAGCACCACCGCCCGCTCCTCGGCGAGCAGGTCGCGGGCATGGGCCGAGAGCCGTTCGATCCAGCGCAGCTTGTAATCGAATTTCGGACCCGGCACCGGATTGCCGTTGGGCAGGTAGATCGACGCGATCACCACGCCGTTCACCTCGGCCTCGATATAACGGCTATGCTCGTCCTCCGGCTCCCCCGCCAGCCCGCGCTTGCGCTCGACCGGATCGGCGCCCTTGGCGAGGATCGCGACGCCGTTGAACCCCTTTTGCCCGTGCCACACCGCGCCGTAGCCCGCGGCGCGAATATCCGCTTCGGGAAACCCCTCGTCCGCCGACTTCAGCTCCTGCAGGCACACGACATCGGGCTGCTGCTCGGTGAGATACTCGATCAGGCGCGGCAGGCGCGCCTTGATCCCGTTCACATTGTAGCTGACGATCTTCACGCGGCGGTCAGACAGCGAAGCTGGTGCCGCAGCCGCAGCCCGACGCGGCATTGGGATTGGTCACGCGGAACGCCGCGCCGCCGAGCGATTCGACGAAATCGACGCTTGCGCCGCGGACCAGGTCGAGGCTGATCGAATCGACCAGCAGCGTCACGCCATCGGTCTGCGCCACCGCATCGTCGTCGGCCGGCGCATCGGCCCGTTCGAACTTGTACTGGAATCCCGAGCAGCCGCCGCCCTCGACCGACAGCCGCAGTGTCGCGGGTTTGCCTTGCTTCGCCGCGATCGCCGCGACGCGCGCGGCGGCAGCGGGGGTGAGGCCGATCTCTTCGGAAAGCGCAAGTGCCATGCAGCGCAGATAGGCGCGTGGGGGCCGCGCCGCAACCAAAACGGAAAAGGGCCGCCCGGTTCTACCGGTGCGGCCCCATCCCTCTCCTGTTATCTCTTGCGCGTCAGTTGCCGCCGACTGCGGTCATCTGAAGCTTCGCGGCGCGCTGCTCGACCTGCTCGATCACGCTGGCGTTCTGCATGAACGGCATCGGGTTCACGGCCTTGCCGTCGACGCGCACTTCATAATGAAGATGGCTGCCGGTCGAACGGCCGGTCGACCCCATCAGGCCGATCAGCTGACCACGGCGCACGCGCGTGTTGGGCGCGACCAGGATCTTCGACAAATGGCCATAGCGGGTCTCGATGCCCTTGCCATGATTGACGGTGATGAGGTTGCCGTAGCCGCCAAACCGCCCGGTGCGGCCAGTCACACCATCGGCAGTCGCATAGATCGGCGTACCGACCGGGCCGGGAATGTCGATGCCGGCATGCATCGCAGCCGTGCCGTGGAACGGGTCCGACCGCACGCCGAAGCTGCTGGTCAGGCGCATATTTTCGACCGGCTGGAGCGACGGGATCGCGATCACCGACTGTTCGAGCACGTCGAGCTTCTGCCAGGTCTGGAACAGCGAGCGGAACTGCGCGTCGGCGCTCGCCTCACCGCCGGCTGCCGCGCCTTCCGGTACCGCCTCGAACGGACCGCCCATGCCACCGACCGCGACGAAGCGCTCGGGGCGGATGCCCATGCTGCGCAGCTGCTGCTGGGTCAGATGCAGGCGGATCTGCGCAGTGCGCTGCGCCTTGGCGGCGAGCTGCGCCTGACGCGCTTCGACCTTGCGGAGCGGGGCGAGCACTTCGCGCGCCATGTCGCTGTCTGCGTCGAACGAGACATTGGCGATCGGCGCGCCGACATCGGCGGGCGAGCCCTTGCCGCTTAGTACGCCGGCGATGATCTTCTGGCGCTGCTCGACGCGCGCGGCGTGGACCTTGGCGGCCTCCTTGATTGCGGCGACATCGGCCTCGAGCCGGGTCATTTCGGCATGCATCTTCGCCATACGGGCTTCGGGGGTCGCCTGGGTGCCGGCAACGCCGGTCGCCATGATCGCGCCGAACGCGGCCTGCGACACGCCATAGGCCGAGAAGGTGACGGTGATCGCAGCGACACCGGCAAGGATCGCCTGGGTCCGGCCGGCAATGCTGAACCGCTTCAGGTCGCGGCCGTCGTGGAAGATGAAATCACGGGTCGTGAAGAGATCGCGGAACCGTGTCACGAAATTCGCGTTGAGTGTAGTGCTGACCATGAGTCCCCGGCAACCACAGACACGCGCCAATTCGGTGGCACACGCCTTCGTTAAACTATCGCGTCTGGAAGCAGCCCCTCCGCATCCGACGGGTTGGGTTAGAGACTGATCGGGCGGGCGACGGCAAGGCTTTCGTAATAGTCACGCGTCAAACCGGCTGTCTCGCGCGCCGAGTCGTTGAACGGAGGCTTAACCGTTCCTCCAAAGTAACGACCGAGCAGCGCTCTCCATTCCACCCGCGAATCGATTCGACGTGCCGCGCACAGCGATTCGAACCAGCGCGTGCCGGCCGCGACATGGACGATCTCATCGCGGAAAATCCGGCCCAGGATCGCCGCAGTCGGCAGATCACCTGCCGCCTCGAACCGTGCGATCGTCGCCGGGGTCACGTCCAGCCCGCGCGCCTCCAGCACCATCGGCACCACCGCCAGTCGCGCCGCCGCGTCACCCGCCGTTGCGCGCGCGGCTTCCCACAGGCCATCATGCGCAGGCATCGCGCCATAATGACTGCCCAGCTGTTTCAGCCGGCGATCGAGCAATGCGAAATGCATCGCTTCATCCGCGCCGACCTTCATCCAGTCGTCGGAGAAGGCGCGCGGGAACTGCGCCCCGAACCGCCCGACCAGATCGAACGCCAGGTCGATCGCGACGAACTCGATATGCGCCAGCGCGTGGATCAGCGCGATCCGGCCGTGCTGCGACCCCTTGCCGCGCTTGGGCATGCGATTGGGCGGGAGCAGTTCGGGCGTCGCCGGGCGCGCGGGTTCGTCGGGCATCGCCACGTCGAATGCGTGTTCCAGCCGGCCCAGCCGCCAGTCGCGCGCCGCGCGGCGGGCCGCCGCGACCTTCGCCATCGGATCGCCGGCCAGAAGGACAGCGCGCGCGGCCTGCGCAACGCTCGCCATTACGCCGCGAGTTCCTTTGCCGCCTCCAGAACCTCGATCACATGCCCCGGCACCCGCACCTTGCGCCACGCGCGGACCAGCGCGCCATCGGCGTCGAACAGATAGGTCGAGCGGTCGATCCCCATATATTTCTTGCCGTACATCGACTTTTCGACCCACGCGCCGAACGCCTCCAGCGCCTTGCCATCGGGATCGGTGGCGAGCGGGATCGTCAGGTCGTATTTGTTGACGAACTTCTGGTGCTTGATCGTGTTGTCGCGCGACACGCCGAGCAGGCGGACGCCGATCGCGTCGAACTGGCCCTTGAACGCGCTGAAATCCTGCGCCTCGCGGGTGCAGCCTGCGGTGTCGTCCTTGGGGTAGAAATAGAGGACCAGTGGCTCGCCCATCAGCGAATCCAGTCTGAATCCCTTGCCGTCGAGGTCGATCAGCTCGACCGCCGGAATCTTGTCGCCTTCTTCAATCCGCATCGTCAGTTCCCTTGCATGCCCGCTACGCCGGCCCAGACCGTGGCGACCTCCTGCCGGTGCCGGTCGAGCGACGCAACCACCGCGTTCCATTCCGTTTCTGCGACGGCATGCGCGACCATCGCGCAGGTCGCCTTGCCCGGCGGCTGGGCATCGGG
The DNA here is from genome assembly GCA_051858935.1 of Sphingomonas sp. Taxonomy (GTDB): domain Bacteria; phylum Pseudomonadota; class Alphaproteobacteria; order Sphingomonadales; family Sphingomonadaceae; genus Sphingomonas. Next base: position 4,074 of record JBHYGP010000279.1, on the reverse strand, counting down.
CGCGACGAGGCGCATCGTCACCAACAGCCGGGTCAGGAAATCATGTGCTGCGCCGCTTGTCGGCGGCAACAGCCCGGCCGCAGTCAACGCATCGACCGCATCACGCAGCCCCGGCGCAAATCCGGTGCGGTGGACCAGCTGGAGCGTGTGGACCGCAAACTCCAGGTCGACCAGCCCGCCGGGCAGCAGCTTGACGTCGATCGGCCCCTTGGGCGGCTTGTGCGCGGCCATGTCGGCGCGCATCTTCGCCGCCTCCGCCGGGATGTCGCGTTGCGGCCGGTCGCCCGCCAGCACCTGCGCGATCACGTCGCTCACCGCGCCACGCCCGGCCGAGGACCCGAAAACCGCACGGGCGCGCGTTAGAGCCATATGCTCCCAGGTCCACGCCTCCTCGCGCTGATAGCGCGCAAACCCGTCGAGCGAGACCACCAGCGGGCCTTGCGCCCCCGAAGGGCGCAGCCGCGTATCGACCTCGTAGAGCGCCCCCGCTGCGGTCGCGACCGACAGTGCCGCGATCACCCGCTGCGCAAGACGGTTATAATAAGTAACCGCACCCAACGACTTCTCGCCGTCGGATTCCGCCAGATGGTCGCCGGTGAACAGGAAAATGAGATCGAGGTCGCTGGCATGGGTCAGCGCCCCGCCGCCGAACCGGCCCAACGCGAGGATCACCAACTCGCTATCGGGCACATGGCCGTGGCGCACCGCAAACTCATCGACCGTCGCCTGCGCCAGCACCGCGAGCGCCGCTTCGGCGACGCGCGCATAGCCGGCCGACACATCGAGCGGATCGCTTGCCCCCGCGACGATCTGCGCTCCCAGCGCGAACCGTTTCTCTCCGACGATCTGGCGGACATGGTCGAGCAGCCGCTGATAATCGTCCCCCGCCTCGCGCCGCGCCATCTCCTGCGCCAGTTCCGCCACCGACCCGACCGGGGCGAGCGCGCTCGCGTCGATCAGCCCGTCGAGCAGATCCACCCGCCGCGCCAGCGCATCGGCCAGCGTCGGTGCGTGGCTCAGGATCGTGCCGAGCAGCCGCGCGAGCGTCGGCCGCGCCTCGAGCAGATGGAACAGGTTGAGCGCGGTCGGCAGCCGCGACAGGATCGTGTCGAGCCGTGCCAGCGCCGCGCCCGGATCGGGCGACTGGCCGATCGCCGCGATCAGCGGGGGTAGCGCCGCCTCCATCGCGGCGCGCGCGGGTGGGCTGCGCAGCGCGGGATAGCGCCCGCTGCGCCACCCTTCGATCAGCCGCGTTGCCCCCGCCGGATCCGCAAACCCCGCATCCGCCAGCCGCGCCTCGGCCACCGCCGCGCCGGTCGCGCCCTGCCCGCCATCGTCGCTGTCGAGCGCGTCATAGATCCGGCCCACCGCCTCGACATGCGGGCGCAGCAAGTCGAGCAGGTCGCCACCCCCGTCGAGCCCATGAAGCCGCGCCACCGCGTCCAGCGCCTCGCCCTGCGGCAGGCTGTGGGTCTGGCGGTCGTCGATCATCTGCACACGATGCTCGATCGTGCGGAACAGAATATAGGCTCCGCGCAGCTGCGCCGCCTCCTCGGCGTCGATCCGCCCCGCCGCTGCCAGTGCCGCCAGCGCGTCGAGCGTCGCCGGCGCACGCAGCGCGGGGTCGCGGCCGCCATGGATCAGCTGGTGGATCTGCGCGAAGAACTCGACTTCACGGATGCCGCCACGCCCACGTTTGAGATCGAACCCCGGCCCGAACGCCTGACCCTGTGCATGATGGTCGCGGATGCGGCGTGAAATGCCGCGGATTTCGCGGATCGTACCGAAATCCACCGCACGCCGCCACACGAACGGGCGGATCGTGTCGAGAAACTCCTGCCCCAGCGTGCAGTCCCCCGCCGCTGCGCGCGAACGGATGAAGGCGGCACGCTCCCAGGGCAGCGCCTGCGATTCATAATAGCTGATCGCAGCCTCCGCGGGCAGCACGATCGGCGTGACTTCGGGCGAGGGGCGCAGCCGCAGGTCGATGCGTAGCACATAGCCATCGGCGTCGCGCGCTTGCAGGATTTCCACCACCCGCCGCCCGATCCGCACCGCCGCTTCCTCCACCGCGTCGCGCTCGCGATGCGGCAGCGTGGCGGGGTCGAAGATCAGGATCGGGTCGATGTCGGACGAGTAGTTGAGCTCGTGACTCCCCTGCTTGCCGAGCGCTATTCCGGCCAGCCCGCGCGGCTCCGTCCCCGGCACCCGCTCGACGATCGCCGCGCCGATCGCGGCATCGAGCGCGTAGTCGGCAAAGTCGGACAGCGCCCGCGTGACCGCGACAAAATCAAGCTCGCCTGACAGATCGCCGATCGCAGCCGCGAGCGCCAGCCGCCGCCGTTCGATCCGCAACCGCCGGGGCAGCGGCATGTTGGGATCCACCACGCGCGCCGCGCACAGCGGATCGCGCGCAGCGGCGGCGATATCGCCGACCAGCGCGGTCTCACGCTCGATCAGATGAGAGAGAAATGGCGCATACCGCGCAGCCCGCTCAAGCGCGTTGTCGAAATCCGCCATGCGATTATCGTTTCGGTTTGCGATCAGACAGTTTCTGACCTGTCAAGCAACAAATTTCAAAAAGGAACGTTCTGTATCGCATGGGTTCTCACGCACCTCGATCGCCACAAGGGCGCACCGATAGCGGCTACTGGGTCGAAGCGCCACGCACGACCGACGCGATCGGCTTTGTGTTGCGTGATACCTATGATCGCGACCGCAACCTGCCAGATGAGATGCAGGAGCTGCTGAACCAGCTGTGCGAGATGCGCGGCGACAGCGGTGGACGGGACAGCCACGGCTGAACCGGACCGCCGCGCCCAGCAATCAATCCCGGCTCAACTCGTCGACTTCATCCATGATCGTGTCGAGCGCGCTGCGCCCGTCACTGACATGGTCGGCGCGTGAGGGCAGGTCGCCGCCGTTCATCAGCGCCTCCAGCGCGACGCGGCCGCGCGCGACGCGGCTCTTGATCGTACCGACCGCGACGCCGCAGATTTCGGCCGCTTCCTCATAGGCAAAACCGCCAGCGCCGACCAAGATCAGCGCCTCGCGCTGCGGTTGGGGCAGGTGCAACAATGCGCGCTGCATGTCCGCCAGTTCGACATGGCGGTCCTGACTGGCAGGGGCCGCAAGGATGCGGTCGGCGACGAGATCGTCCCATTCGCCCTTGAACCGCGCGCGGCGCATCTGGCTGAGATACAGGTTGCGCAGGATGATGAAGGTCCAGGCGCGCATATTGGTGCCCGCCTGGAACCGCTGGCGCGCGGCCCATGCCTTCATCAGCGTTTCCTGAACCAGATCGTCGGCAACATCGCGGCTGCCCGACAGCGAGCGACCGAATGCGCGCAGATGCGGAATCACGAGCGCGAGCTGCTTCTTGAACTCGGGATCGGAGAGCGCAACATGCTCCACTGGCGTGTAATCGTCGGTGTCGCTCATTGAAGTCCGTTCATCTGGCGCAGCGTTCTGCTGCACCGCTGGAGATAGGTGTGCCGGGCGCATCTACCAAACAGGTCCGTCAGATCAGCAGGAAGATCGCGTAGATCACGACGATCAGCGTCAGCGAAATGGCGAGGATATAGCGGGTCATGTGCGGGGTCGCCCCGGCGCGGACACGATCCGTTTCGATGTGAGGGGGGTCGTTTGGGTCAGTCATGACCTCACAACCCCCCAAAACCGTTTTAGGTCCGAAAGAAATGGAACTTTCAGGTCGCCGGCACGGTCGCCTGGTCGAAGAACAGCGCCTGGCTGATCGCCGCCTTCACCGTCGACCGCTGAAACGGCTTTGTGATCAGGAAGGTCGGCTCGGGCCGTTCGCCGGTCAGCAGACGCTCAGGGAAGGCGGTGATGAAGATCACCGGGACGTTGAACTGCGCAAGAATGTCCTTGACCGCGTCGATCCCCGAACTGTCATCGGCGAGCTGGATATCGGCGAGAACCAGGCCGGGGCGGTCCTCCATCGCCAGCGCGACGGCCTCGTCGCGGGTGACTGCGACGCCGGTGACGTCATGGCCCTGATCGCGCACGATCGTTTCAAGGTCCATCGCGATCAGCGGCTCATCCTCGATGATC
>JBHYGP010000278.1:501-3690 GCA_051858935.1 Sphingomonas sp. | reverse complement strand
TGGATGCGTCCCGATGGATAGGGAAACATCTCAAGCACATAGGATTTGGGCTTGGGCGAATGGTCGTCCGCGGCGAAGGTGCGGCGTTCTTCCCAGACCTTCTGCCACGCGGAATCGGCGTTCAGCGCGTTGAACCGCGACACATGTCTTTCCTTGTCTTCAGCCGGACGGGCCAATGGCCCGCCGAATCATTTCTCGACGATTGCGGCGCGACGCAGGTCGCGGGCCTTGGTCAGGATGATGTCTTCCAGCTTCTGGACCGTCGCCGCCGCAACCGGCGCATCGACCCACTGGCCGCCCTGGCTCACCTGGCGCTGGACGCTGACACGCAGCGCATCGGCGCGTAGATCCTGATCCAGGATCGCGACGGTAATCTTCACCCGCTCGGTCGTAAGGTTGGGGTTCACATGCCAGTCGGTGACGATCACGCCGCCATTCGAATCGGTCTGGGCAATCGGCGCGAACGACACAGTGTCGAGCGCGGCGCGCCACAGATAGGCGTTGACGCCGATCGTCGTCACCTTCGACGCGGCAAGATCGGCGCGCGGGCGATCGCCCCCGCCACCGCACGCGGCGAGGGTGAGGGCAACGCTGCCCAGGATCGCGGTGCGCAACTGGCGGTTCATCGGCATCATCCTATGGGAAGTCTCATCTGTTCGGTGTGCATCTATAGATGCTGGCGCGCGCGCCGCAAGCGCAAGCCGCTTGGCCGCCCCCCTGTGCGTCTTGTGCAACACCTGCGGCGAAATCGGATTCGGCCTGTGGAACATTGAGGCCGAATCATGGTAGCGCTTCAGCGAGTAAGGGGTTTTGATGCGTATTCGTCGGATCTTCGCTGGCTTGGGACTGGGGGCGCTGGGCGTCGCCGGGCTCGTTGCCGCGCCGGCGTTGCTTGCGCAGACCGGGACGTCGCAGCGTGCTGCGCCCGCACGCGCCGCCCCGATTGCCGGAATCGGCACCTTCACCCCTGCATCTGCCGATCCGCGACTCGCCGCCGCACTGGCGCGCAGCGGGCTTTCGGGCACCGGTTTCCGTTTCACCCCCGCCGACACCCGCGGATCGAGCAACCGCAGCGTGACCGTCGCGGTCCGCGCGCGCACCGCGCGTCCGTCGGCCGCCGTGGCAGATCGTGGGGCTGCGGCACCGGCCTCGGTCACGCTTCAGCCCATCGCCTATAATCTGGGCGTTTCGGTGGGATGGAAGCGGTTCGCCATCTCGGGCGACCTCGCCAAGCTGGACCTGGCCGGACAGCCGGGCAGCCGTGAGAAGCTGGATCTCGGCGTCTCATACACCGGCAAGCGCGCCGCCGCCCGGATCAAGGCGACGAGCGAGACGCCGAGCGAGCGCGGTCCGCGTCTGCTGACGGTCGATCCGAATTACTCGATCGATGTCGGCGGGGCCTATTCGATCACGCGCAATCTCGATGTGACTGCGGGCGTGCGCTATTCCAGCGAGAAGGATCGCCTGCCCCAGCTCAACGACGACCGCCGCGACAGCCAGGCAGTCTATGTCGGGACCGCGATTCGCTTCTGATCGCTTGCGGCTAAGCCCAGGCGTCGATTCCTGCCCAGCCGTGCACGCCGAACGGCTTGAGCGCGCGCCAGCGCCGTTCGTCCATCCCGCCCAGCGCGATCACCGGTAGCTTCAGCCCGCGAATCATTAGCCCCAATCGGACCGACCCAAGCGCCGGGACACCGGGGTGCGAGCGGGTAGGGTGAACCGGGGAGACGAACAGCAACGCTGCGCCCGCGCGAATCGCGGCGATGGCTTCGCGCCGGGAGTGGACCGGTGCGGTGAGAGCCCCCCTCTCGCGGCCATGTCGCAATTCTGCTCGAGCGACGGACGGCCCCGCCAACACTAGCAGCAGCCCCTTGCGTCGCGCGGCACGACGCACCCGATCGAACAGCGCGCGCCGCACCTTGGGCGCGGTGGCATAGTGGCGGAAGATGATCCCCGACCCGCGCGGCAGCGCGTCGATCGCCTGCCACAGCGCGTCGCCCAGCCGTTCGTCGGTCATCAGCCAGCGGCTCGGCAAGGCAGAAGGGTGGGGGTGGCGGCGCGGCATCCCGCCACCTATAGCGCGCCGCATGTCAGCCGAAACCGCTTCGTCCCGCCTCGCCGATATCCAGTCGCGAATCGCGCGCGCCGCCAGCATCGCGGATCGCCGCGCCGATGCCATCACGCTGATCGCTGTGTCCAAGACGCAGGACGCCGACGCGATTCAGCCGTTGATCGACGCCGGCCAGCGCGTGTTCGGCGAGAATCGGGTGCAGGAGGCTGCGGCGAAATGGCCGGAATTGCGCGCGGCGCATCCCGATATCCGGCTGCATCTGGTCGGCCAGCTTCAGTCGAACAAGGCCGCCGATGCAGTGGCGCTGTTCGACGCGATTCATTCGGTGGACCGCCCCTCACTGGTTGCCGCGCTGGCAAAGGCGATGGCGGAGAGCGACAAGCGCCCCGATTGCTTCATTCAGGTCAATATCGGTGACGAACCGCAAAAGGGCGGGGTTCCGGTCGCCGAATTGCCCGCGCTGCTCGCGGAAGCGCAGGCGGCCGGACTGCCGATCGCCGGGCTGATGGCGGTGCCGCCGCTCGGCGTCGATTCGGCACCCTATTTCGCGCTGCTGGCCAAGCTGGCGCGCGAGGCGGGGCTGGAGGGGTTGAGCATCGGCATGTCCGACGATTTCGAGGTCGCGGTGACGATCGGCGCAACCCATGTCCGCGTCGGCACTGCGCTGTTCGGAGCGCGCGCATGAGCCTGTCGATCCGTTTCGACGCGCTGATCTTCGATTTTGACGGCGTGCTGCTCGAAAGCGAGTTCGAGGGCAACCGGCATATCGCCGACTATCTGACGGGCATCGGGCACCCCACCAGCCCCGAAGACTCGATGGCGAACTTCATGGGGCTGGCGGGGCGCGAATTTCTCGACGCGATCGAGACCTGGATCGGCCGGACATTGCCCGAAGATTTCCATACCGCGCGCGAGATCGAGAATCACCGTGCGCTGGCCGAAGGCGTGGCGGAGGTCGCCGGCGCGATCGCATTCGTCCGCGCACTTCCCGCCGATCTGCCGCGCGCCATCGCCTCGTCGAGCAACAGCCACTGGATCGGAACGCATCTCGACCATCTCGGCATCCGCGATGCGTTTGACGGGCGGATCTTCAGCGGGCGCGAGCACGTCGCGCGCGG
>JBHYGP010000278.1:0-491 GCA_051858935.1 Sphingomonas sp. | reverse complement strand
CCAGCGCCCGATATCTCCCTTCACGCCGCTGCGCAGATTGGCGTCCCCATAGAACGCTGCGCGATTCTCGAGGATTCGCCGGTGGGAGCGACCGGGGCGGTGGCGTCGGGCGCGCATGTCATTGGCCTGTGCGCAGGCAATCATTGCGGGCCGGACCATGCTGGCCGACTGCGCGCGCTGGGCGTCCACGACATCGCGCACGACTTCACCGCAGTCGCGCGGTTGCTGGCTTAGGCCGTCCCGCCGACGGTCAGACCGTCCAGCAACAGGGTGGGCTGGCCAACGCCCGCTGGCACGGACTGGCCACCCTTGCCGCACATGCCGATGCCCTCATCGAGCGCGAAATCATTGCCGATCCCGATCACCCGGGTCAGGCTGGTCGGTCCGTCGCCGATCAGCGTCGCGCCCTTGATCGGGGCGCCGAGCTTGCCGTTCTCGATCTTGTAGGCTTCGGTGCAGCTAAACACGAATTGGCCCGACACGATGTCGAC
>JBHYGP010000277.1:1049-3699 GCA_051858935.1 Sphingomonas sp. | reverse complement strand
GGGCGTCGACAGCTACCCGCTGCTGTTCGCCGAACTCGCCCGGCGCGGCTGGAGCGATGCCAATCTCGCCAAGCTGTCACAGGGCAATGTGCTGCGCGTGATGGAGCGGGTCGAGGCCACTGCCGCATCGCTCGCAACGACCCCGCCGACCAACGCGAACGATCCGGCCTGATCAACCGGTCACGCTTGCAACGACTTGCTGCGCGGGCTATCCGCCACCTGTAACATTATATCATCGAGGTTCCCGACGTGCGCCATCGCTTCCTGTTGCTCGCCCCTCTTATCCTGCTTGCCGGTCCCGTCGCCGCCGATGAAGGCATGTGGCTCCCCAGCCAGACCGAGGCGATTGGCGACAAGATGCGCGCCGCCGGGCTCGAACTCGACCCCAAGACGCTGGGCGATCTCAACCGCGCGCCCCTCAATGCGATCGTCTCGCTCGGCGGTTGTTCGGCCGCGTTCCTCAGCGACCGAGGGCTGATCGCGACCAACCATCACTGCGTCTATGGATCGATCCAGTATAACAGCTCGCCCGAGCATAATTATCTGCGCGACGGCTTCCTCGCGCGCTCATTTGGCGACGAGCTGCCCGCCGCCCCCGGCAGCCGCGTCTATGTGATCGAGGATCTGCGCGACGTGACCGCCGACATGCTGCGCGGTGCGGTCAAGCTGTCGGGCGAAGCGCGCAACGGGCGGATCGAAACCAACCGCAAGGCGCTGATCGCCGCGTGCGAGAAGAAACCCAACCGCCGCTGCGACGTGCGCGCCTATTTCGGCGGCAAGCAATATTTCCTGCAGCAGCAGCTGGAGATTCAGGACGTCCGCCTGGTCTATGCGCCCGCCGGCGGCGTCGGCAATTTCGGCGGCGAGATCGATAACTGGCAGTGGCCGCGCCACACCGGCGATTTCGGCTTTTACCGCGCCTATGTCGCGCCCGACGGGTCGTCCGCCCCCTATTCGAAGGACAATGTGCCCTTCAAGCCCAAGGCCTGGCTGCCGATCGCGAAACAGGGGCTGAAGGAGGGCGATTTCATCATGGTGGCGGGCTTCCCCGGCACCACCGAACGCCACCGCACCGGGGCCGAGACGCGCTTCTATTTCGAGAAGCTCTATCCGCTGCAGCAGCGGCTGCTGTCCGACTATTCCGACGCGATCAACGCCGCGACGGCATCGTCGCCCGATCTGGCGATCCGCTATGCCTCAATCGTCAAGGGCGCGGACAACTACAAGAAGAAGATCCTTGGCCAGCTCGCCGGTGCGGACGCGATCCGGCTGATCGACCGCAAGGAAAGCGACGAGCATGCGTTCCGCGCGTGGATCGCCGCCGATGCGACCCGCAACACGCGCTGGGGCGCCGCGCTGACCGCGCTCGATACCCAGGCCGCTGCCGCCAACACCGCCGCGCTCGACGACCTGCGCCGCGGGCTGCTCAATCGTGGCCAGCTCTATGCCGCCGCGATGCGCGCCTATCGCTGGTCGCTCGAGCGTGCCAAGCCCGATGCGGAGCGCCGCGCCGGCTTTCAGGATCGCGACCGCCGCGCGATGCAGGAAGCGCTGACCCAGATCGAACGCCGCTTCGATCCGAAGGTCGACCGCGCGCTGTTTGAGAAGGCAATCGCCGAATATCGCCAGCTGCCCGCCGCCGCGCGCAATCCCGGCTTTGACGCGGCGATCGAGAAGATCGGCCTCGACGCGCTGTATCGCGATACGCAGCTCGGCACGACCGCCAACCGGATCGCGCTGCTCGACATGACGGCCGACGCGCTCAAGGCCTCGACCGATCCGTTCGTTCAGCTGGCGATTGCCGCCCATGCCGATGTCGCGGCGCGTGAAGCCGCGACCAACGCCCGCGCCGGCGACCTTCAGGCGGCGCGCTCCGCCTATATGGAAGCGCGCATGGCCTATGCCGCGTCGCAGGGGCGGACGCTCTACCCCGACGCGAACAGCTCGCTGCGCTTCAGCTATGGGACGGTCAAGGCCAAGAAGCGTGACGGCATGGCGTGGACTGCGTTCACCACCGGTGAGGGCATCGTTGAGAAGCAGACCGGCAAGGAGCCGTTCGACGCGCCGCAGAAGACGATCGACCTGATCAAGGCCAAGGACTACGGCAGCTACACCGCGCCGGAGCTCGGCACGCTGCCGGTCAATTATCTCGGCACGGTCGACATCACCAACGGCAATTCGGGTTCGTCCACGCTCAACGCGCGCGGCGAGTTCGTCGGCCTGGTGTTCGACGGCACGATCGAGGGAATCATCTCCGACTGGTGGTTCGACCCGTCGATCACCCGCTCGATCCATGTCGACAGCCGCTACATTTTCTGGACCATGGCCAAGGTCGATGGCGCGCAGCGCCTGCTCGACGAGATGGGCGTGCGCTGAACCCGGTCCGTTGCCGGAGCTGCGTTCGACGCAGCCCCGGCAACGGACCGGCACTTCCACATGAAGCTGGCCGGGCGCGCCCTGCCTTCACACACCCGCCCATTTCGCTTTACTGCGGCACCCCTCCCTGATCGAAATCGAAGCCCGGGTCGTTGCGGCGGCGATTGCTCTGGCCGAGCGTGTAGGTCACACCGAACAGCAGGATCCGGCCTGCGCCGCGCTGTTCGAACCGGTCGCGCAGCGTCGGCGTCTCGATGAACGTCACCTGTTTGGC
>JBHYGP010000277.1:824-1039 GCA_051858935.1 Sphingomonas sp. | reverse complement strand
GCACATTCTGGGCCGTCAGCATCAGGCTGAACCGGTCGTTGAGTTTGCGGCGATAGCCAAGGTTCAGGACGCCGCCCGACCGGCGATAGCCCTGCGCCAGCAGCTGATCGCCCGACAGGAAGCCGCTGACCTGCACATAATCCTTCTGGGTCGGCTGCCAGGTCAGATTGGCGCGCAGTGCACCGGTGGTGCCGGATCGCGGTGCCGCCACACCG
>JBHYGP010000277.1:0-814 GCA_051858935.1 Sphingomonas sp. | reverse complement strand
CCACATAAATGTTGCAGACGCGTTGTAGCTCAGCGTCTTGGACAATTTGCCATTGGCGATCGCCTCGACGCCGACGCGTTCGCCCGTCGCCAGATTGGCGCGGGTCGTCAGGAAGACACCGCCCAGATCGGCGACGACATCGGTGACACCCCCACGCGAGGTGCGATAGAAGGCAGTGACCGAGTAGAACGCCCCACCCTTGCGCAGATGCCAGCCCAGCTCGAACGAGTCGGTAATCTCGGGCAGCAAATCCGGGTTGCCGCGGCGCAGGTTCAACGGGTCGATATAGAGGGTATAGGGGTTCAGGTCCTGCCCCGATGGGCGCTGGACCCGCCGGCTGTAGCTGGCGCGCAGCTTCTGGCTTGCCGACAGTTCGTAACCGAGATGCAGCGTCGGATAGGCGCGGAAATAGTCGTTCTGCGCACGCACCCCGTCGGTGATCTGATTGAGGTCCAGGTCGACCTGCTCGACCCGCAACCCCGGCTGGAGTTCCAGCTTGCCGGTATCGATCTGAAAGGTCGCGAACAGCGCATGGACGCTTTGGCGCAAGTCGAAGCGATTGGTCAGGCCGGCGACGGGGGTCAGCGTGTCGAAGCTCCCGCCGCGTGCGCCCGCAAAGTCGAAATCGGTGTCGCTGATCTCGCCCTGATAGCCGATGTTGAGCGAGCGCCCTTCGCCCATCGGGCGCTTGTAATCGAGCTTGATGTTGAGGTCCGACCGGTCGCCCGCATTGCGGATGCGCTCATACTCCGAAGTACCCCCGCTCGGGGTCGTGACCGCTTCGATCTCGCGGCGCATGCGGAACTGCTCCAGC
>JBHYGP010000276.1:0-3702 GCA_051858935.1 Sphingomonas sp. | reverse complement strand
GCACTGCCAGCATCATCCGATCCGACTGCATGAACCCGACAGGCGCGGTCGCCGCGCGCGAAACCTGGCTGACCGCCACTCAATCCCTTTCCAGACTGCGCCGTGAGGCGAAGCGGCGCCCTTCCCCCATCGTCATCCACTTGACAAGGGGGCGGGCGCAGCGCCGCGCGATCACACCGCGTCGGGATAGACCGGGCGGATATCGACCGGGATCGCCCCCATCGACGCGATCACTCGCTTGGCAGGTTCATCAAGCACCGCCCATTTGGCCATGAACGCCTTCACCCCGGCATAATCGCCATTGTGCTGAAGCACGATCATCTCGCGCAACAGGTCGCGGAGCGCCGTTTCGAACTTGGCATTGTCGATGCGGTAGCGGCCGGCGCTCTCGTCCCAGACAAACGCACCCTTCGCTTTCATGTAACCGTACTGCATCGCGGCACCGCGGCCGTGCGCTTCCTCGATCCCGAAGCGCATCGATCGGAAGGTCCCGGCGAGATAGGTCGCGAAGAGCTGGGGCTTTTCCGCCGCCGGAAGCTCGCCCTTGTCCATCATGAACAGGATGTTCCACGCGCCCATCACGTCGGCCTTGGCCTCTTCCAGTGCCGATGCCTGATCTCTGAGTGCCTCGCTCACTGTCGTCTTCTTGCCATCGACGGCGATCGTCCCCGGCCCCAGACTGTGCGACAGTTCGTGGAACAACGTGCCGAGCTGCATATATTTCTTCACCACCAGCTTGGACTGGTCGGAGACCAGCACCAGCGGGGCCATGGGTGCGAGGATGCGGTCATATTTCGCGCCGAGTACGTTCGACAGGATCACCTTCTTCGCGCCCTTTGCCTCCCGCACCCGCTCGTCATTGGGCAGGTTGAAGGCGATGGTCTGGACGCCAGGGACGTTGTCGCCGCCGCCGCGCACCTGTTCCGCCACCGCGATCGGCGATTCGAAGCCGCGCTGGAAATTCTTGTACTGCTCCTCGACCGGAAGGTTCGCCTCCATGTCGCGCAGATAGCGCTTATACTTGTCGAGCGCGGCGGATTCCTCAGGATCCTTGAGCGTCACGAAGCTTTCGAACGCGGTCTTCTGGCCATGGAGCCGGTCGGTATAGACTTCATACGGCCCGATCGCGACCTCGATCGGCGTGTCCTTGAGGTCCATCCACGCCAGTTCGGACTCATAATAATCGTCGGTCAGGAACGCCTTGGCGCGCAGCGACAGGAATTTCTTGAGGCTGGGGTTGGTGGTGATCGCCGCAGCTTCTTCGAGCAGCCGCGCCGCCTTGGTCAGCTCGGGCTTGTACGCGACCGAATAGGGGATCGCCTTGAGCTTTTCGCCGTCGCGCACCACCACCGTATAGGGACTGGTCAGCGCATCCCTCTGCCCCGGATTGGCGTCGAGATAGGCGTCGAACGCCTCACGTGTCAGATCGGCGGGGTAGAAGCCCGCGCCCTCCGGCATCGCGCCGGTGCCCCAGAAAGCACGCTTCTCGGCGAGTTCGTCCCATGGGCCGAAATAGCGGTCATACATTTCCAGCTTGAGCGCATCGCCGTCCTTCGCAATCGCTTCGCGCGTCTTGCGCCAGCGGGGGTCGCGCTGGGCGCGGTAGATGTCGGACATGACGTTCGACGCCTGGATCAGCAGATTGACCACCTGCCGCTCTTCGGCGGTGAGGAAGCTGGTGTCGGGCTTCATCTCGATCACCGCGAGCTTGGTCTTCTGATTGGCAAGATCGTAGCTGCCCTCGCCCTGTACCGCGGTCTGGTTGCCGTCGGGGGCACCGCCACAGGCGGTGGTGGCGAGAAGCAGGGCAGCAAGGGCGATCTTGCGCATATCGTATCTCCAGATACCGTCAGGACTGGTCTGTCTAGGCGCTCAAAGATGAACTGTCACGAACCAGCCACATGCCCGCGCCAAGGGCGGAACGATCAGGGAGACCCGCCATGACGCTTCGTATCGACCGCCGCTCGCTCATCCTTACCGGCACCCTCGGCCTTGGCGCCTATGCGATCCCGGGCTTTGCCGCGCAGGGGCCGAACTGGATCGTCGATGGCTTTACCCACAATGTCGCGAGCGGCGAGCCGTCGGCAACGTCGATGCTGCTATGGACGCGCTATGTCGCCAAGGGCGATTCGGCGAAGCTGCGGGTGGAGGTCTCGGCAAGTGCGGACTTCGCCAAAATCGTGGCGGGCGGCGAGGCGATCACCGGCCCATGGCGCGACTGGACCAGCAAGATCACGGTGACCGGCCTTCAGCCGGGAACGCGCTATTTTTACCGTTTCGTCGCGCCCGATGGCAGCTTCTCACCGGTCGGGCGGACCAAGACGCTGCCCGCCGGCAACGCCGCGCGGTTCGGGATTGCCGTGTTTTCCTGTTCCAACCTGCCCTATGGCTATTTCAACGCCTATGGCCATGCGGCGGCGCGCGAGGACATCGATCTGGCCGTCCATCTCGGCGACTATATCTACGAATATCAGAAGGGCGGTTATGCGCCCGCTTCCGGCGCAGTCGGTGGGCGCTGGCCGCTGCCCGATGGGGAGATCATCCACCTCGCCGATTATCGCCTGCGCTATGCCAGCTATCGCGCCGACCCGGATCTTCAGACACTGCACGCCGCCAAGCCGATGATCGTGCAGTGGGACGACCATGAATCGACCAATGACAGCTGGGAAGGCGGCGCGCAGAATCATCAGGCGAACGAGGGTGAATGGGCGATCCGCAAGGCCGCGGCATTCCAGGCGTGGCGTGAATGGATGCCGGTGTCGGACGAGCCGTGGAAATCCTATACGATCGGATCACTCGCAACCTTGTTCCGCACCGAGACGCGCGTGATCGGCCGGACCAAGCCGCGCGAGGCCGCCGCGCTGATCATGGCACCCGATTCCGCCGCCGCCATCGCCGCGTTCCGCGACGGGTCGTGGCAGGACAAGGCGATGACGATGATGGGCTGGGAACAGGAAGCCTGGCTCACGCAGGAAATGGCGCGATCGGTCAAGGCGGGGACGCGCTGGCAGATGGTCGGGTTCGGCACGATCATGGGCAAGACGGTCACACCGCGTCAAGCGACCGAATGGATCGCGCCCGACGCGCCCGAGCGTGCCAAGCTCTACGTCAAGGCCGGGGTCGCACTGGCGCAAGCGGGGCTGCCGATGAACTTCGACAATTGGGGCGGCTATCCCGCAGCGCGCGCGCGCTTCCTGTCGTCGGCACAGGCGATGGACGCGAACCTCGTCGTACTGGCGGGCGACAGCCACAATGCCTGGGCCTATGACCTCGCGCAGGACGGCAAGCCCGCCGGGGTCGAGTTCGCCGGCCACTCGGTCAGCTCGCCCGGCTATGAAGGGGCGATCAAGGTCGATCCGAAGCTGGTCGCGCGATCGCTGGTCGAGGCCAATCCCGAGCTCAAATGGTGCGACACCTCGAACCGTGGTTACATGGCGGTGACGGTCACGCCCGACAGCGTGCGCAACGACTGGCTGTTCGTCGACACGGTGCTGACGCCCAGCAAGACGGCGCGCATCGGGCATAGCGCCACTGTGGCGCGGGGACGGAATGTGATGGCGTAGTTGCCACAATCCTCCCCCGCCAGGGGGAGGTGGCACGCGCAGCGTGACGGAGGGGGCGGAAGCACGACGGCAAGAGCTGAGAGGGCACAGCCGTCCTCCCCCTCCGTCGCCTTCGGCGCCACCTCCCCCTGGCGGGGGA
>JBHYGP010000275.1:224-3711 GCA_051858935.1 Sphingomonas sp. | reverse complement strand
ATGTAGGTGCGCGCCACCTGCCCCCGCGCGACGCCGAGCGGGTAGCTGATCGCTGCGGGAACCGCCTCGGCCGCGGGTTCGGCGCGGGCTTGCGGGGGCGGCGTGAAAAAGGTCTGGCGGTCGCGAACATATCTAAGCCCCTCCCCTTCAGGGGAGGGGTTGGGGTGGGGCGTATAAGTCTCATCGAGACCGAAGCCCGTTTGGATAGGCCCCACCCCCAACCCCTCCCCTGAAGGGGAGGGGCTTGAAGAAGAACTCGTCCACAACCCCATCACCGCCGCATCGGGCCGCTGCACGCTGCGATGCCCTGCCCCGTCCAGCGCGCGCCGCAGCCCGCTGACGATCAGCCCGCGCGCCAGCTGCGGATCGCGAAACCGCACTTCGGTCTTGGCCGGATGGACGTTCACATCGACCTGATCGGGCGGCACGTCGAGGAACAGCGCCACCACCGGATGCCGGTCGCGGGCCAGCATCTCTGCATAGGCACCGCGCACCGCGCCGGTCAGCAGCCGGTCCTTCACCGGCCGTCCGTTGACGAACAGATATTGGTGATCCGCCACGCCACGGTTGAACGTCGGCAGCCCCGCGACCCCGCCGAGCACGATCCCCTCACGCTCGAAATCAATCCCGACGCTGTTGGCGGCAAGGTCGCGGTCGGTCAGCGCGGCGACGCGCGCGATCCGGTCCATCCCCTCCTGCACGCTCAGCACCCGCCGCCCGTCATGTTCGACCGAAAAGCCGATCTCGGGCCGCGCCATCGCCAGCCGCTTCACCACATCAAGGCACGCGGCATATTCCGAGCGGGTCGAGCGCAGGAACTTGCGCCGCGCCGGCACCTTTTCAAACAATCCTTCGACCCGCACCCGCGTCCCGGGAGGAAGCGCCGCCGGCCCCTCCGCCGCCAATGCGCCATTGTCCACCGTCCGCGACCAGCCATCCGCGCCGCGCGGGCGGCTCTCGACGGTGAAGCGCGACACGCTGGCGATCGACGGCAACGCCTCGCCGCGAAACCCCAGTGTCGTGACGGCATCGATCGCGTCATCGGGCAGTTTCGACGTCGCATGCCGCTCCAGCGCCAGCGCCATTTCGGCGGGAGTCATCCCGCATCCGTCGTCCGTAACCTCGATCAATTCGATCCCGCCGCCGCCCAGCCGGACGGCGATCCGGGTCGCACCCGAATCGACAGCGTTTTCCACGAGTTCCTTGAGCGCGCTGGCAGGGCGTTCTACCACCTCACCCGCTGCAATCCGGTTGACAAGATGCTCCGGCAAGCGGCGTATTGACATGCAGGTTGGTGTAGCCCAAGCGACGCCATCCTGCGAGCTGTATCCGCCAGATTTCCCAACCCGGAGCTGACCTGCTCTGGAAGGGTCAGTGCTAACTCAAATGCGTATCGCGCCGCCCGTCAAGCGCGAAGGACGGAACCATAAATGGCGTTATTTTCCCGCTTTTTCAAATTCATGTCTCATGATCTTGCGATCGATCTGGGGACCGCGAACACGGTCGTCTATCTGCGCGGACGGGGGGTCGTGCTGAACGAGCCGTCGGTCGTCGCGGTCGAAACGCTGAACGGCATCAAGCGGGTCAAGGCGGTCGGCGACGATGCCAAGCTGATGATGGGCAAAACCCCCGGCACGATCGAGGCGATTCGCCCGCTGCGCGACGGCGTGATCGCCGATATCGACGTGGCCGAGCAGATGATCAGCCACTTCATCCGCAAGGTGACCGGACAGCGCAAATTCATGCGCTGGCCCCAGATCGTGATCTGCGTACCCAGCGGCTCGACCAGCGTCGAACGCCGCGCGATCCGCGACGCGGCGCAGAATGCCGGTGCATCGCAGGTCTGGCTGATCGAGGAGCCCATGGCCGCCGCGATCGGTGCAGACATGCCGGTGACCGAACCGATCGGATCGATGGTCGTCGACATCGGCGGCGGCACCACCGAAGTCGCGGTCCTGTCGCTGCGCGGCCTTGCCTATTCGACCAGCGTGCGCGTCGGCGGCGACAAGATGGACGAGGCGATCGTCTCCTATGTTCGCCGCAACCATAACCTGCTGATCGGCGAAGCCACGGCGGAGCGGATCAAGCAGGAAGTGGGCGTTGCCAAGCCGCCTGCCGACGGCATCGGCCTCACGATCCACATCAAGGGTCGCGACCTGGTCAATGGCGTTCCCAAGGAAATCCAGATCAACCAGGGCCAGATCGCCGAAGCGCTGAGCGAACCGGTCGGCACGATCGTCGAAGGCGTGCGGATCGCGCTCGAGAATACGGCTCCCGAACTCGCCGCCGACATCGTCGATCAGGGCATCGTCCTGACCGGCGGCGGCGCGCTGCTCGAAGGGATCGACGAAGTGCTTCGCGATGAGACGGGTCTGCCCGTTACCGTCGCGGAAGACCCGCTAACCTGTGTGGCGCTGGGCACCGGACGTGCGCTAGAAGATCCGGTGTTTCGTGGTGTTCTGATTCAGGTCTGAGGAAGCGGGGGCTATGGCGCCGCCACATAACCGGCGCTCCGGCTTTTCGCGGCGGGCGCAGTACGGACTGTTCTTGGGTTATGTTGTCGCGGTCGGCGGTGCGCTGATCGCGGTCGCCTTGCTGTTGCTCTCGACCCTCAACCCGCCCGCTTATGCGGTGGTGCGCGGTGCCTTCTCCGAACTGGTCACGCCAGTCGCATCGGGCGCAGACGGATTGCGCCGGGGTGTCTCCGGCGTGCCGTCCTGGATCGGCAGCTTCTGGGGCGTTCGCGAGGAAAATGCTCGGCTGAAGGCCGAACTCGAGGCCAGCAAGACGTTGATCGACCACGCCCGCACGGTCACCCGCGACAATCGCCGCCTGCGTGCGCTGCTCAAGCTCCGCGACCGCGTCGCCGATCCGGTGGTGGCGGCGCGTATCGTCTATGCCAGCGGCTCCAGCACCCGCCGCTTCGCCACGCTCAACGCGGGAAGCTGGCAAGGCGTGCGTGCCGGTCAGCCGGTGCGCGGTCCCGACGGCCTGATCGGGCGGGTGGTCGAAGTAAGCCCGAATACCGCGCGCATTCTGCTCGTGCTCGACCCGGAAAGCGTCGTCCCCGTGCGCCGAATCCGCGACGGCCTGCCCGCAATCGCCGCCGGGCGCGTGAGGCACAGGTGCTGTTCGAACCGGGCGACACCTTCGTCACATCGGGCACCGGCGGACTGTTCCCGCCCAACATTGCAGTGGCCATCGCGACCGAACGCGCGCGCGACACCGCCAAGGCGCGCCCGACTGCCAGCCCCGACATGCTCGACTATGCCTTGGTCCAGCACGCCTTCTTCCCCGAAGCCGCTGCGGTACGCGCACCGGACGCGGCGCCCCGGTGACCGGCACACCCTTCGCCGGCCTTGGCCAGCCGAACGTGTCGAAACGCGCCCGTTGGCTCGCCCCGCTGACGATCATCCTCGCCTCGCTGATCACCCTGATCCCGTTCAAGGCGACGGTGCCGTTGCTCCCGCCCTTCGGGCTGATGATG
>JBHYGP010000275.1:0-214 GCA_051858935.1 Sphingomonas sp. | reverse complement strand
CGCCTGGCGGTTGCACCGCCCCGATCTGCTCAAGCCCTGGGCACCGGTGTTGCTCGGCTTTGTCGACGACATGGTCAGTGGTCAGCCGCTGGGTAACGCGATGTTTTTCTGGACCGTGTCGTTCATCGCGATCGATGTGCTAGACACACGTATCGTGTGGCGTGATTTCCTTCAGGACTGGCTGCTGGCCGCGGGCGCGATCGGGTTCTGCCTG
>JBHYGP010000274.1:0-3720 GCA_051858935.1 Sphingomonas sp. | reverse complement strand
GGCTGGTCAGCGTTTCCTTTTCGGTCGCGCCGCGCTCACGCTTGAAGAAGCCACCCGGAATACGGCCGGCGGCCGAGAATTTTTCCTGATAGTGCACGGTGAGCGGGAAGAAATCCTGCCCTTCCTTCACCGACTTGGCGGCGGTGACGGCGCACAGCACCACGGTTTCGCCGAGCGTCGCCATCACGGCGCCATCGGCCTGACGGGCAACCTGCCCGGTTTCGAGTGTCAGGGTTTGTCCGCCCCACTCGATCGATACGGTCTTCTTGTCGAACATCTGATTTCCTTTGGACCGGGCGCCCAATGCGCCCGGGGCCTGTGTGCAAACTGTCCGGCTTGCGCGGTGCGGGGTGACGTCACCCCTGGTGCGGGTCGGTGGCCGAATTGCCCGTGACCCAGGATTCGGGCGAGTGCCCGAAATGGCAAAAAGGCGACCCGAAGGCCGCCTTTCCGGTTACTTGCGAAGCCCGAGCTTCGCGATGAGGGCGGTGTAGCGATCCCCGTCCGTCTTGCGGAGGTAGTCGAGGAGGCTGCGGCGCTTGTTGACCATCATCAGCAGGCCGCGACGCGAATGGTTGTCCTTCGCATGGCCCTTGAAGTGGCTGGTCAGGTTGACGATGCGCTCGGTCAGGATCGCGATCTGGACTTCGGGGCTGCCGGTATCGCCTTCGGCGCGGCCATGTTCCTTGGTCAGTTCAGCCTTGCGCTCGGTCGTGATCGTCATGTGTTTTCCTTCGACATCGTTCTACAGGTTGAAGCCGCGCACGACGCGGACGTTTCCGTCCGAAACCTCGACCAGCGCGACCGGCGTTTCGCCGTCCAGCGCAAAGTGTTGGCCATCATTCGCGGCGATCCCGGTCAGCACTTTCCCCTGGCGGAGAGCCCCTGCCTGACCGGGTTCGAGGAGTAGAGCCGGGATGTCGTCCAGCCCCGCCCTCAGCGGCAGGAGGCATTGTTCAAGGTCGCGCGCCTTACCGGATTCGGACAGTTTGTCCAGCGATATCGCCGAATCGAGGGTGAATGGCCCCGCCTTCACCCGCCGCAACATGCTGACATGGCCGACGCTGCCGAGCGCCAGCGCGATGTCGCGCGCGAGGCTGCGGATATAGGTGCCCTTGGACACATGCGCAGTCAGGGTTGCCGATTCGCCATCGGTTTCGCCCAGCGTCAGCGCATGGATCGTCACCGCGCGGGTCGCCAGCGTCACCACCTCGCCCTTGCGCGCGAGGTCATAGGCACGCTCGCCATCGACCTTGAGCGCCGAATAGGCGGGCGGAACCTGGTCGATCGGACCGGTGAAGCGCGGCAGGATCGCCGCGATCTGGTCGCGCGTCGGGCGCACGTCCGATTCGGCGACGACCTTGCCCTCCAGATCGAGCGTATCGGTCTCGACCCCGAAGCGGATCGTGAAGTCATAGACCTTGTCGCTGTCGAGCATCCGCCCGGCGAGCTTGGTCGCCTCCCCCACCGCGATCGGCAGGACGCCGGTCGCCAACGGGTCGAGCGTGCCGCCATGCCCGACCTTGGGCAGGTCGCGCAGCTTTGGCCCATAGCCGCTGTCACGCAGCGCGCGCTTGACCGCGCTGACCCCCTGGGTCGAGCCAAGCCCCAACGGCTTGTCGAGAATGATCCAGCCATGCATCGCGCGGCTCCTAGACCGTCAGATTGACGAGTCCCAGCACGAACCGGGTAATCGCGTTGATCATCGGCGCGGCGACCCATTCACCGATGCGTGCGTGCGGGTCGAGCAACGGGATCGCCACCACCGTCGCGATCACCGCTAGCACCACAAGCCTACCAGCCAGCCGGAGCCGCTGCCGCGCCGGAACCGGAAGCAGCGCGCTCAATGCGCGGCCCATGTCGAAGGGCGGCACCGGGAGCAGGTGAAAGCTGGTCATGCACGCATTGGCGAGGATGAAATTGAACAGGTTGGACGTGACCAGCCAGCCGAAGCCATGCTCCGGCATCGCCCCCCCTGACGCCGTAACCAACGCGCCCAGCGCCATCGCCGCCACCAACGCCGCGACAAAGCTGGCGACCGGCCCGGCGAGTGCGCTGACCAGCCGCCGCCACCGTGCCAGCGCATCCTCGCCACGAGCGAAGGGACGGTAACGCGGCCAGCCGAACACCGGCGCACCAGTCAGCGCCAGCGCGATCGGGACGATCACAGTTCCCACCGGATCGACCGCGCGAAGAAAGCGGGGCAGGCGGCCGGGCGCAGGCTCCGGCGCGTCCGGCTCGACGGGCATCCATCCCGCGACCATCCGCTGCGCCGAATCGTGGAGCAGCACTGCGGCAATCGCAGGCAAAGTCCACATGGCCAGCGACTCGATGATCGGCTGCATTCATCCCCCGACAGCCACCGTGGCGGAAGGAAACGCGATCCTCCACCCGATTCGTTCAGCTCGGCAGTTACGTTCCGGGACGGATCAGTCGGCTACCGCCAGCGCTTCGGTGAAATGCCGCCGGCACAAAGCGACATAGCGGTCATTCCCGCCAATCTCGGTCTGCGCGCCATCGGCCACCGCCCGCCCCTCGCCATCGACGCGCAGGTTCATCGTCGCCTTGCGCCCGCAGCGGCACACCGACTTGATCTCGACCAGCGCGTCGGCCAGCGCGAGCAGTCGCGCCGATCCGGGGAACAGGTTTCCGCGAAAATCGGTGCGCAAGCCGTAGGCCAGCACCGGGATCCCAAGCACATCGGCCACCGCCGCGATCTGATCGACCTGCGCGCCGCTCAGAAACTGCGCCTCATCGACCAGCACGCAATGCACCGGGCCATGATCCATCTCACGCTCGACATGCAACCGCAGATCGGTGTCGGCGGAAAAGCCCGTCGCTTCGGTATCCAACCCGATCCGCGACGCAATCCGCCCCGCCCCCGACCGGTCGTCGAGCGCGGCGGTGAACAGCAAGGTGCGCATCCCCCGCTCGCGATAGTTGAAATCGGCCTGCAGCAGCGTGGTCGATTTCCCCGCGTTCATGCTGGCATAGTAGAAATAGAGCTTGGCCATCGCGCGACCCTAGCGCCGCCGCCGCGAAACGCGATCAGCTTTCCGCGCTACCCGCATCGCCCAAATCCTGCGCCACCTTGGGATCGCGCAGCAGCTGTTCGATATGGCTGCCTTCGTCGAAGCTCTCGTCCGCCAGGAATTTGAGCTTGGCAGCATATTTGAGCTTCACCCGCGCCGCGACCTCGCGCTGGAGATAGGCGGTATTGGTGCGCAGTGCCTTGATCACCGCATCCTCGTCCTTGCCGAGCAGCGGCTTTACGAAGACGGTCGCGTGGCGCAAATCGGGCGACATGCGCACTTCGGTGACGCTGACCATGTGTTTGGCCAACAGGTCATCATGCACCTCGCCACGCGCGAGGATGTCGGACAGGATGTGACGCACCTGCTCCCCCACGCGCAGCAGGCGGACGGATCGGGTTTCGGGGGTGTCGTTGTGTTTCACAGCCTCAAAGCTCGATAGATTTCATGGGCACGCGAGCGGCCATCACAGCCCATTCGTCACCGTCGATCTCGACAATGGCTCCAAGTCGTATGACGTCGCGCTGGTCTATCGACTTGATCCTGCGATTACCCGGCGTAGGCGTTTCGGCGAGGCAGAATACGGCGTAGCCGGTGCTCCCCCCGCGCAGGGCATTCAAGTGTCTCAATCGCTCATTGTACCCGAGATTGGTTTCGGCGTCTGCATATACCGCATGATTAGCAAGCC
>JBHYGP010000273.1:2436-3722 GCA_051858935.1 Sphingomonas sp. | reverse complement strand
GGACCTGCGGGATTTGCTGGATCAGGCGATCGGTGCTGATCGCGCCGGCCGCAGTGATATCTTCGCGGCCCAGCGCGATGACGGTCGAGCCGACCGGTGCAGCGCCGCGCAACCGGCTGCCGGTGACGACGATTTCATCGGATGCCGGGGCATCGGGCTGCTGCGTTTCCGGTCCGGCAGGCGACGCCGCGCCCTCGTCCTGCGCAAACGCAGGCGCCTGAGTCGCCAGCATGATCGCCAACGCGCTCCCGGCACAGCGCAACTGTCGTCCGAATCCACCCATAGCATCCTCCCACCATATGTCGGTCGTTATCGACTCGAATAGATATGAACACAAACAATCCGCATCGTCAACGTTATCCGGTCGGGCCGATACTCGCATTGACGAAGTGGCTGAAATCGTGCTCTCGCTTTGGCATGTCAGGGGAACAGGAACAGGTCGGCGCGCTCGGCCCGCTGGTTGGCTATCATTTGCGGCGCGCCTTCGGGGCATTCGCCGCGGATTTCGCCAATGCGATGGACGGTACGGGGATGCGTCAGGTGCTGGTCGGCATATTGGCGGTGGTGTCGGGCAGCCCGGGGATCAATCAGGGCGCGGTCGGCCGCGTGCTGGGGATCAAGCGCGCGAACATGGTGTCGCTGATCAACGAACTGGTGGACATGAAGCTGATCGAGCGGGTCGTGGATACGTCCGACCGCCGCGCATTTTCGCTGACCGTCACCGATGCGGGCCGCGCGATGCTGGCGGATTGTCTTGCGAAGATCGAGGCGCATGAGCGCGCGATGCTCGCCGGGTTCACCGACGCGGAGCGGGCGACGCTGCTCGACCTGCTCGGCCGCATCGAACGCCGCGACCCGGCGGCGGGTTGAGTCTAGCGTTTGGACACTCTTCTCCCCTCCCGCAAGCGGCAGGGGGATTTAGTCGGCCAGGATCAGCGCATCCAGCGCAACCACGCCTTCGCCCTTGGGATAGACCACCACCGGGTTGAGATCGATTTCCCGGATCGACGGCGTGCCCGCTAACACGCGACCCAGGCCCGCTATCAGCACTGCCACCGCATCGACATCCAGCGCGGGGGACCCGCGATAGCCGTCGAGTAGCGCTCCTTGCTTGAGCGCGCGCAACTCCGCGACGATCGCGTCGTGCGTCAGGTCATGCGGCAACAGCCGGACATCGTGGAGCAGTTCGGCGGTGACCCCGCCAAAGCCGGCCAGGATCACCGGCCCCCATTCGGGGTCGTTGCGCGCGCCGATGATCAATTCGACTCCGCGCTTGCCCATCGTCT
>JBHYGP010000273.1:0-2390 GCA_051858935.1 Sphingomonas sp. | reverse complement strand
ACATTGGCGAACAGCCGCTCCCACGCCGCATCGAGCGTGGCATCGTCGGCGATGTTGAGGATCACCCCGCCGGCATCGCTCTTGTGGCTGAGGTCCGACGACTGCGCCTTGATCGCCACCGGGTAGCCGACCTTCGCGGCAATCGCCTTCGCCTCTTCCGCGCTGGCAGCGAACCCACCGGCGGGGAAGGGGATACCGACCGGCCCGAGCAGCTGCTTCGCACGATATTCGGGGATCACCCCCGACGGCAGCTCGAGCGCCACAGGTGCCGCATCCGCCGTCGCAAAATCGCGCTCGGCCAGCTTGCCCAGATGCCGCAGCGCGCGGAACGCACGGTCGGGCGAGGGGAAATACGGCACACCGATCGCGCGCAGCCCATCAATATACTCCGGCGGCACCTCGGCCCCGTCATCGATACCGGCAAAGATCACCGGCTTCTCCGGCTTCAGCGCCGTCACCGCGTCGATGATCGCGGGAAACTTGCGCGCGCAGGTCGCCGGGTCGGTCTGGATAATGCCGAACACCAACGCTGCGAAGTTGTCGTCCGCCAGCAGCGGGATCAGCGTGCGACGGTACAGGTCGGGATCGACCAGCGCCTGCGCGGTCAGATCCATCGGGTTGGACACCGGGATGAAGTCGGGGATTGACGCGCGCATCGCGTCGGCCGTCGCGCCATCCATCGCGGGCAGGTCGAGGCCGATATTCTCGGCAAGATCCAGCGTCAGCGCCTTGAACGCACCACTCTCGGTCAGCACCGCCGTCCCGCCGCGCCGCACCGGCTTGGCGCGCACCGCCAGTTCGACGACATCGCCCAGCGCCTCCAGGCTGTCGACCAGCACCACGCCCGCGCGCTCGACCTTGGCCTTCATCAACTGCCAGTCGCCCGCCATCGCGCCGGTATGCGTCGCGGCGCTTTCGCGCGCGGCGCTCGACGTACCGGGGTGCAACAACACGATATGCTTGCCCGCCGCGCGCGCCTTCTCCGCCAAAGCGAGGAACCGCGCGGGCTTGCGGAACTGCTCGACGATCATCGCAATTGCCGGGGTGGCGGGGTCGTTCAGCAGATGCTCGACATAATCCTCGACCCCCGACGCGGCTTCGTTGCCGGTCGACACCGACACCGTGATGCCGAGCCCCTTGGCCATCAGCGTCGTGCCCAGCACCACTGCCATCGCGCCCGACTGGCTGACGATGCCGACCGCCGGCTTGCCCGCCAGGTCCAGCACCGGGGTCTCGACAAAGGTCAGCGGAACGCCCGCGGCATAGTTGACCATGCCGAGGCAATTCGGCCCTTCGACCACCATGCCATGTTCGGCTGCGATCCGCGCGACCTCGGCCTGTGCGGCCAGCCCTTCCTCGCCCCCCTCGGCAAAGCCTGCGGAGAAGATGATCGCCGCACCCACGCCGCGCGCCGCCAGTGCCTGGACCGCGCCCAGCACCGCCGGCCCCGGAATCGCCAGCACTGCGGCGTCCACGCCCTCCGGCAATTCAGCGATCGACTTGAGGCATGGGCGCCCGTCGATGTCGTCGCGCTTCGGATTGATCAGGTGGATGTCGCCCGCATAGCCATGCCGCTCAAGGTTGCGCAGCACCGAATTGCCCAGCGCGCCGGGCGTAGGGGAGGCACCCACGATCACGACCGAACGCGGGGAGAGCAGGCGGGAAAGGTCGGGCATCACTACGCTATCCTAATTCCTCCCCTGAGCTTGTCTCAGGGGAGGGGGACCGCCCGCGAAGCGGGGGGGGAGGGGCCGCCGCGCAGACGGCGGGTTGGCGGGAGAGGTTCTCCGCCGACGGTGTCGGCGGCCCCTCCGTCATCGCTTGCGCGATGCCACCTCCCCCAGCAAGCTGGGGGAGGAATAGGATCAAACCTTCACGCGGTCCTTGTCGTACGCGCCCAGGCCAGGCTTGTAGCTCTTCTCGTCGATAAACTGACGGATGCCTTCCTTGCGGCCTTCATTGTCGTACGAGTTCGCCGCTTCCTGCGCGCGGATCAGATAATCCTCGGCCTCGTCATAGGTCATCACGCCGACGCGGCGCACCGCGTCCTTGGTCGCCTTGAGTGCGACCGGGTTCTTGCCCAGCAGCACCTTGGCCACTTCGGTCACGCGATCCTTGAGCGATTCCAGCGGCAGCGCCTCGTTGACCAGGCCCCAGTCGGCGGCGGTCTTGCCGTCGATATTCTCGCCCATCATCGCATGGTACATCGCCTTGCGGAACGGCAGCAGCTCGGTCGCGACCTTGGTCGCGCCGCCGCCGGGCAGGATGCCCCAATTGATTTCCGACAGACCGAACTTGGCCTCTTCCGCCGCAAAGGCCAGGTCGCACGCGAACAACGGGCCATAGCCGCCGCCAAAGCACCAGCCGTTGACCATCGCGATCGTCGGCTT
>JBHYGP010000272.1:0-3731 GCA_051858935.1 Sphingomonas sp. | reverse complement strand
GTGATGGGGCAGGAATGGCGCGCGATCGGGTTGCGCGGCATGTATGGCTATATGGCCGATCTCGGCACCGAACCGCGCTGGTCGCGCTTCCACGAAACGTTCAGCGAGGATGCCGATCTGGTCGGCGACATCTCTGCCGCCTTGGTCGAGGGGCTGCAGGGGCCCAAGCAGGCGAACGGCCTGGCGCTCTCCCCCGCGACCCATGTCAGCATGACGCTCAAGCACTTCCCCGGCGGCGGCCCGCAACAGCTCGGGCTCGATGCGCATTACAGCTTCGGCAAGGACCAGTTCTACACCGACCCCAGCGGCCGCTATGGCTTCGACTATCACCTTCGTCCGTTCGAGCGCGCGATCCGCGCCGGCGTCGGGTCGATCATGCCCTATTATGGCGTGCCGGTGGACGCACGGCACAAGCAGCGCGACGTCGAGAGCATCGGCATGGCCTTCTCGCGCCAGATCGTCACCGGCATCCTGCGCGATGAGCTGGGCTTCAAAGGCTATGTGAACTCGGACAGCGGGATCATCGAGGAACGCGGCTGGGGGCTGGAGGACAGCCGGATCAACCCCGCCACGGGACGCAACTACACCGTCGCCGACCGTACCGCGCTGGCGATCCGCGCGGGGACCGATGTGCTGTCGGAATTCCGCAGCAAGGATACGATCATCGATCTGGTCCGCGCCGGCGCGCTGGACGAGGCGCGCGACCTGAACCCGGCGGTGGAGCGGTTGCTGACCGAGCAATTCGCACTCGGCCTGTTCGAAAACCCCTATGTCGATGCCGATGCTGCGGCGGGCGCGATCGGCACCGCGGCGAACCGCGAACTGGGGCTGGAGATGCAGCGTCGCTCGCTGGTACTGCTCCAGAATCAGACGATCGACGGGACGCCGGTGCTGCCGCTTGCCGCGAAGAGCCGGATCTATACGATGGGCTTCGCCGGCGCGGACTTCACCCGGCGCGGATTCGTCGCGACCGACGGCAATTACGACGCGGCCAAGGGCGAGACGCGCCCGCGCGTGCCAGAGGGGACGCAGTTCGCGGTCATCAACGTCCGGGTGAACAACAACCCCGCGCGCCGCTATTCGAGCAAGGATGCGCAGACCGGCCGCCGCGCGATCGACCCGTCGGTGACGATCCTCGACCGCGCCACCCGCAAGCGCCAGCAAGTCTGGAGCGAACAGGACCCCTGCGCCGCCCCCGACGCCGATCCGAAGCGCACCTGCGTCGACGACAATCTGATCTTCGGCGGCAGCTTTCCATGGGAGGCAGGGATGCTGTCCTTCTCGGCCATGGCGCAGTCCCAGAGCTGGTCCGTCTACCCCTCGCTCGCCGATATTCAGGGCGTGATCCGCGAGATCGGCGACCCGCGCCGCGTGATCCTCAACATCTATTTCCGCCAGCCCTATGTGCTCGATGCCGAAAGCGGGCTGCGCGGCACCGGCGCGATCCTTGCGAGTTTCGGCGCGAGCGACGCGGCACAGATCGACGTGCTGACCGGCGTCAGGGCGCCAGCGGGGCGGCTGCCCTTCGCGCTGCCCGCCTCACTGATCGCGGTCGACCGCCAGCATTCCGACGCGCCGGGCTATGGCGAAACCCCGCATGGCACGCTCTACCCTTATGGATTCGGTCTGACCTATCGCTAACCGAAAAGCTCAGCCAAGCGCTTGGGCGTAGCGCGCGCGCTTCGACGCCGACAGCTTGCGCGCTTCCTCGATCGCGCGCTCCTCGGTGGCGAACAACAGGCTGTCGAGCACCGCGGACAGATGCGCGCGCATCGCCGCCCGCGCGGTCACCGGATTGCGCGTGCGCAACGCATCCAGGATCACCTGATGCTCATCCACTACCGGCTTGACGTTGGCAGAGCGCGCCTTGGCATAGAGCAGCGCGCTTTCCGGCGACTTGGCGCGCAGCGACCACAGCGTGTCGATCAGGTTGAC
The DNA here is from genome assembly GCA_051858935.1 of Sphingomonas sp. GTDB lineage: Bacteria > Pseudomonadota > Alphaproteobacteria > Sphingomonadales > Sphingomonadaceae > Sphingomonas. Next base: position 1,796 of record JBHYGP010000272.1, on the reverse strand, counting down.
CAGCGCCGAATTGCGCGTCGCCTGTGCGATGGTCAGGTGGAATTGCCGGTCGGCGTCCTCGGTCCCAGCGTTGCGTGCATTCTCGCGGGCGATCTCGTCGATCAGCTTGGCCAGCGTATCGAGTTCTTCGTCCGTAATCTGCGCGGCCGCCAGCGCCGCCGCCTCGCCCTCGATCAGCAACCGCGCCTCGGTGAGTTCAAATGCGGTGACGTTGAACTGCGCCTCATTCGTCGCGTTGGGCAGGCCACGCAGATACGCACCTGACCCGACGCGCACCTCGACGATCCCCTGAACTTCCAGCGCGATGATCGCCTCGCGGATCGTCGGGCGGCTGACATTATACTCGATCGCGAGCTCGCGCTCGGTCGGCAGACGGTCGCCCGGCTGATACTGCCCGCTGGCGAACACCTCCAGCAATCGCCGCGCAATCGCTTGGTAGAGCCGGTCCTTGCCGCCTTCGCCTTCGTTGGTCATCAATGCTCTCGGTTCTGCTTGCCTCGCGGCCTTGCCGATAGAGCTACCTTCATCCGCGACGATTGGCCAGACCTGTTCCAGCAGATTGCAACAGTGCGCAAAGCGAGGCACGCGATGGAATAGATGCAAAGCTTACAAATGCCTCTTTCAACCCCTGCCCAAATGTGGCATGACCAATTTTGCGTAGCGTCCTGACCATAGGGAAAGAGGGCGCGCACTGAGGGAGGGTGATTCCGATGCATTATACGAAATTGGTTAGTTCGGCTGCGCGCACGGCGCTGATCATGGGCTGCGCGAGCCTGTCGCTTCCGGCCCTGGCGCAGGACGCCGCCCCCGCCGATGCTGCGACGGCCTCCGACGAAATCGTCATCACCGCCCAGAAGCGCGAGCAGAATGTCCTCGACGTCCCGGTCGCGGTCTCGGTCGTCGATCAGACCGTGCTGGATGCAGCGCAGGTCAGCGATTTTTCCGGTCTGACCAATGTCTCGCCGTCGCTGACCATCACCGCCAGCGGCAACCAGAATCAGAACACCGTTTCGCTGCGCGGTATTGGCACCTTCAGCTTCTCGACCTCGGTCGAACCGTCGGTGCTGGTGATGGTCGACGAAATCCCGCTGCTGCTGCCGGGTCAGGCATTCGGCAATCTGACCGATGTGTCGCGGATCGAGGTGCTGCGCGGGCCGCAGGGAACGCTGTTCGGCAAGAGCGCGTCGGCCGGCGTTATCAGTATCACGACCGAAGCGCCGACCAGCACGCTGACCGGCCGGGTCGAACTGATGGCCACGGCGGATGAGGAATATAAGGTTCAGGCGGGCCTGTCCGGGCCGATCGGCCCGGATGGCGGCTTCCGCCTGTCGGGCTATTATTCCGATTTCGGTGGCTATATCAACAATTTGCACACCGGGAACACGCTCGGCCAGCTCGAGACCTGGGGCGTTCGTGGCAAGTTCGACTATCGCATCGGCGCGGTCGATCTGACCCTGATCGCCGACTATGGCGACTCCTACGGCAATGGTGGCGTCGACACCTTCCGCCGGCTCGATCAGACCGGCCCCGGCGGGACCCCGGTCAATACCAGCTATGACCTGACCGGGATTACCCCGGGACCCGACAATGTCGATGTCCGCATCAATGACGAGCAGGTCAACGACAGCAACCAGCTGCTCCTCGCCGGCAAGATCAACGTCGATCTCGGCTTTGCGACCCTGTCCTCGATCACCAGCTACCAGAACTGGAACTATTATATCGAGAACGACCAGGATCTGACGCCCAGCCCGTCGATCCTGCAGCTCTCAGCCTATGACGTGAAGAGCGTGACGCAG
>JBHYGP010000271.1:3336-3736 GCA_051858935.1 Sphingomonas sp. | reverse complement strand
CAGCACGCTGACCAATGTCAGGTAATTCGCGACGATCTGGCTCTGCGCCTCCCACGCCAGCAGCCAGAATGAGGTGAGGTCGAGGATGACCACGATGCCCAGCAACGGCGTCAGCCACCCGACCCGCACCGCCTTGCCGCCGCGCTTGAGCTTCAGCACCCGGGCAAAGCCGCCCAGCACCTCGGCAATGGCCAGCCCCAGCAACAGTCCATAGACCGCGAACACCAGCTCGAACGGCGTCATCGCCAGCTCCCCCAAGTTACCGGGACCAGCTTAACCCACTCCACCCAAAAGAAAACCGCCGCCCCGGTTGCCCGGGACGGCGGTGTTTCCAGTTAGCGTGTCGTGTCGGTCAGAAGCCGACGACCAGCGAGCCCAGGAAGGTGCGCGGATAGCCGAT
>JBHYGP010000271.1:0-3326 GCA_051858935.1 Sphingomonas sp. | reverse complement strand
GAACGGAGCGCTCGACGAGCTGATCTGCTGACTATTGGTGTTGAAGCCAATGTTCGACAGGTTGCCCGAGAAGCCACCGACATAGAGTTCGTCGAAGGCGTTCATCAGGTTGAACTGGAAGTAGGTCTCGTCGCCGAGGCCGGCCCAGTTCAGCTTAACCCGCGCATGCAGATCGACCAGCGTGTAGGCCGGGGTCTTCGCCGGGTAGATGATTTCCGCGGGAGTCGGGCCGTTGCCGGTGCGGACCGGCGAGTTGTCATCGAACACGTAGCGCGAACCGGTGCGCTTCATGTTCGCGCCGAACGCCACCGGGCCGGCATCGGCGTTGAAGCCGGCACCGAAGGTGTAAGTCGGGGCGCCAGCTTCGCGCTTGCCGGCGGTCAGCGCGAAGATCTGCGTGCCGGTGTTGCTGGTCGCGAGCAGGACATTGTCCTGGATTTCCGATTCCAGCAGCGAGCCGAATGCATAGACGCTGAGTGCCGAGATCGGCTGCCAGCTGATGTTGGCATCGACGCCGTACTTCTTCACCGTGCCGAGGTTGCGATAGACGGTACGGTCCAGCTCGGGATCATAGGCCGAAGCCAGACGATCCTGATAATGGGTGTACCACCCAACGACCTGGGCGTGGATCTTCGACGAACGATACCGCAGGCCGAGGTCGAAATTGTCGGTCTTTTCCGGGCGCGGCTGCGCCTGCTCGGCCGTGGTCGGGAAGTAGAAGCTGTTGTACAGATTGTCCGTACCCGGCGCCTGCAGACCCTGCGAGAAGTTACCGAACGCTGAGATGTTCGACGTCAGATCATAGACCAGGCCGATGTTCGGCAGCGCCTTCTTGTAGTTGAAGATGCGCTGCTGCGGCCCCTGGGTTGGGAACGTGACGCCTGCGACCGTCTGGGTCGGGCGCGACGCCAGCCATGCTGCCTGAGCCGCCGAGTCGCCGTTGAAACACTCAACGAAGCCCGATGCCGACGAAGTCGCGCAATAGTTGGTCAGGTTACGACGCATGAACGGCATGCGCACACCAACATTGACGGTCAGGTCACCGAAGTCGCCGCGATACTCACCAGCGATCTGGTGGAGGATGGCGAACGACAGGCGGTCACGCTTCTGCAGCGCGCGGCCATTGGCATCGACCAGCGGGTCATTGATCGGGAACGGGTCGGCGGTGCCGCCATTGGCCAGCAGCATGTTGGTCTCGCCGGTCTGACGGTGACGGGCACGGTCATAGGAATAGGCGAGACGGAACGTGTTGCTCTCATCCATCTCCCAACGCAGCGAGCTGATCACGCCGATCCGCTGGGTCTGGGTCTGGCTGGGTGCAAGCACGCGAACTTGGTCCAGCATGTCGCCGTCGCCGTTGAGATCGCGACCGAAATAGGGCGAACCGCCGATATAGCCGACGATGGGCGTGCCACCCGCGTTGAACGTGCCCTCACGCGCCGTCGCAGTGCCGCCGCCATTCGCCTTCACAACCTGGAAGGACGGATCGATGCTCAGCACGACATTGTCGGCGAGGGTGAAGCGCGATGCACCGCGGATGTTGCCGGTGTTCGACGGGTTGATGCGACGATCGAACTCCGAACCGCAGCTATTGGCCGAATCGACCAGGCCCGGACGGCCAACTGCGACCAGGCAGGGCGCGATCGAATAGAAGCGCTCGTCCCGGGTCTGCGGGAAGCGGTTGGGGGTCACGCGACCGGCATCTTCGCGCAGCGCGACCGAACCGAAGAAGTTCTTGCGGTTCACGTCATAGGTACCGGCGACCGAGATGAAATCGCCATTGTCGCCCAGCGGCTGGTACACACGCGCGTTGTACTGCTGACGGTCGATCTTGCCTTCGCGATAGAAGGTTGCGCCGCTGGTGACGTTGCTCGCCGAGATGAACGCGCGCAGGCCCGACGAGGTCAGGTTGCCCGTGTCGACCATGCCGAACACGCGGAAGAAGCCGTACTCGCCAGCCGAACCGACCAGCTTCACGCCGAAGTCTTCGCCCGGAACGCGGGTGCGGTAGTTGACGGTCGAACCGGTCGCCGCGGCGGTCGGGCTGTCGACGTCGGTGGTGCCGAGATTGACGCTGACGCGGTCGATCAGCTCGATGTCCATCTGCTGGCTGAAATAGAGCGCGTAGTTGCCCGAATCGTTCAGCGGAATACCGTCAACGGTCTGGCTGATGCGGCTCGAATCGAAGCCGCGGATCGTCATCGTGCCGCCGGCCGAACCGAACGCGTCGTTGTTCTGGAAGCTCACGCCCGGCAGGCGGTTGATCACTTCGTTGATCGACTGGCCGGGAACGGCCAGCTGGATCGCCTCGGCGCTCAGCTCGGCCTTCGCCTTGGACGTGTCGGGAACGATCGCGCCGGCAACGCCCGACGAGACGCTCGATCCGGTGATGACGATTTCGCCTTCGTCGAAATCGACCGAACCGGTCGACTGGGCATGTGCCGCAGCGGGAAAGGCGAGCGCAGCAACAGCCGCGCCGATCAGCAGAGTGTTTCGCATTATGGTCCCCTTAGGATGGGCTGTTCAAAGCCTACGCGAGCGGTGTCGTTCACCGTCTTGCGTTGCCCCATGGGGATGCTTCTTTGCGGAATTGTTACAAACGTATCAAGTGAATTGTGCGTTGCAAAAAAGCATCACCTTGCGGCGGCCACAATCGCGTTCCACGCGGCCTCGTCGATCACCGAAATCCCCAGTTCTGCGGCCTTTTTCAGCTTCGATCCGGCCCCCGGGCCCGCCACGATCAGGTCGGTCTTGGCCGATACCGATCCCGAAACCCGCGCGCCCAAAGACTCCGCCTGCGCCTTCGCCTCGTCGCGACTCAGCGTTTCGAGCGATCCGGTGAACACGATCGTCTTGCCTGATACTTCGGAGTCGCGCGCTTCGACGACGAAGCGGGGCGGGGCGACCTCGGCGAGCAGGTCGTCCCATACCGTGCGGTTGTGCGGCTCATGAAAGAAGTCGGCTAGCGCGTGGCCGACGGCGGCGCCGACATTCTCGATCCCGATATGCTCGGCAATCGCCTTGTCGCGCCGCGCGTGGAACTTGGCGTCGGTCTCGCCGATCGCCGGGGTGATCGATGCGCGTAGTGCGATGATCTCATCCGCCAGCGCGGCGAGGGCGGGGAGGGTCTCCAGCCGCTTCATCAGGTCGCGGGCGGTGATGTTGCCGATATGGCGGATGCCCAGCCCGAACAACAGGCGCGCGGCATCCGGTGTCCGTTTCGCTTCGATCGCGGCGAGGAGGTTGTCGACCGACTTCTCCTTCCACCCCTCACGCCCGAGCAGCGCCTCGCGATGCTGCGAAAGGCGGAAGATGTCGGCGGGCTC
>JBHYGP010000270.1:0-3749 GCA_051858935.1 Sphingomonas sp. | reverse complement strand
GCGCGCGATAGCGGTCGTGCAGGCACGTCTCACCGCGCGACCAGGTCAGCTGCACCGGCTTGCCCACCTCACGCGCGATCAAGGCCGCCTGTTGCGCGACCGCATGCTCCAGATTCTGCCCGAACGATCCCCCGGCGAACACCGGATGGATGACGACATTGCCCTCGCTCATCCCCAGCACATCCGCCACCGCCGCGCGCGCAAGCCCGGGCGCCTGCGTCGCCATCCAGATGCGGCAGCGCCCATCAGCAAAGCTCGCCGTCGCCGCCATCGGCTCGATCGCCGCGTGCAGCGCAACGCCGACGCGATACTCGGCGGTGACGACGCGCGCGCCTTTGAACGTCGCGGACAGGTCGCCCTCTGACTCCATCCGTGTGCCATCTCCATCCAGCGCGGCGTCGAGCGCCGCCTGGATCGACGCACTGTCGACCTTGGTCGCCACCTCGAACCGCGGCTTCATCGCATCGAGCGCGCGCTGCGCCGCCCAGCTGTTATTGGCCACCGCCGCGACCCAGCGTTCATTCTTCACGATGTGCAGCATGCCCGGCACGGACTGCGCGCCCGCTTCGTTGAGCGCGGCAAGCTTGACCGTCCCGACCGGCCCCTGCCGGATCGCCGCAAACACGATGTCGGGCAGGCGGATATCGGCAGCGAAATTCGCGCTGCCATTGACCTTGCCCGGCGCATCGAGCCGCGGCGCGGGGGCGCCCATCAACCGTTCGCCATCGCCTTCGCGCAGCGGCAGATCGGCCGGAACCTCCTCACCCGCCGCGTCCGCCGCAATCTCGCCGAACCCGATCCTTTGCTTGTCATGGACGACAAAACCGTCCGCCGTGTCGCATGCCTGCCAATCGACGCCCCAGCGCCGTGCCGCCGCCTGGCACAGCATCGCCCGCGCCGCCGCCCCGGCTTCGCGCAGCGGCTCCGCGAACTGCCGCATCGACGTCGATGCGCCGGTCAGCGTCAGCGCGCTGCGCTGTGCATGGATCGCGCGCAGCCGCTCCGGCACCACGCCGGGAAACAGCTCCCCCGCCGCCAGTGGATTGGCGTAAAGCGGGCTCAGCGGTGCCTGCTCGACCCCGACCCGCCGCCAGTCCGCGCCCAGTTCGTCGGCGATAATCTGCGGCAGTGTCGTGAACACGCCCTGCCCGTACTCGCACTGCGGGACGGCAACCGTGACCTGCCCGTCAAGCGCGATCTTCAACCACGCCCCGAACCCCGCCTCGCCCTCGCGCAGCGGCAGATTGGGCAGATAGGTGCGCGGCCACACCGCCCATGCGACGACCAGCCCGATCCCCGCCCCGCCGCCGATCAGCAGCGTGCGCCGGTCGATCCCCTTGATGCCCTTGCGCTCCATTCGGTTCGTCTAGCGGGGTGCAAGACGCCGCGCCACAATCAATCCTCCCCCGCCAGGGGGAGGTGTCAGCGCAGCTGACGGAGGGGGAGGAAGCACGACGGTTGAGAGGGCATAGCCGTCCTCCCCCTCCGTCGCCTTCGGCGTCACCTCCCCCTGGCGGGGGAGGATTAGCAAAGCCCCATCCCGCCCCTTGGCCCCGCCGTCATATCCCGATAGGACAGCGCCGAACCCCCGGGGAGCCCCAACCGTGATCCTGACCGCCGCCGCGCAAGCGACCTCGCATATCCAGTTCAGCGACCTCGGCCTGCATTCGGTCGCGCTGGACCTCGGCTTCTTTCAGCTCAAATGGTATTCGCTCGCCTATATCGCGGGCATCCTGGTCGGCTGGTGGTATCTGCTCAAATTGCTCGCCCAGCCGGGCGCGCCGATGGCCCGCCGCCACGCCGACGACATGGTCTTCTACGCGACCATCGGCATCATCGTCGGCGGTCGGCTCGGCTATGTGATCTTCTACCAGCCGACTCTCTTCCTCGAACCGCTCAAGTTGCTGCAATTGTGGGAGGGCGGCATGTCCTTCCATGGCGGCGTGCTCGGCGTGATGCTTGCAATCCTGTGGCTGTGCCGCAAGGAGAAGCTCAACTGGCTGCGCGTGCACGATTACGTCGCCTGCGCGGTGCCCTTCGGTCTGTTCTTCGGCCGCATCGCCAATTTCGTGAATGGCGAGCTGTGGGGACACCCCACCAACGTGCCATGGGGCATCGTCTACGACATGAACGATCGCCAGCAACTGACCGGCGAGACCTTCGCCCGCCACCCCAGCCAGCTCTATGAAGCAGGGCTCGAAGGCCTGCTCGTCGGTCTGGTCCTGTGGTTCCTGTTCTGGAAGACCGACGCCCGCTACCAGCCGGGCAAGCTCGTCGGCACCTTCATCCTCGGCTATGGCCTGTCGCGCTGGTTCGTCGAATTCTTCCGCGAACATGACGCGCAGTTCAACGACACGATCTTCGCGACGCCCGGCCTGCATATGGGCCAGCTGCTGACGCTGCCGATGATCTTCGGCGGCCTTTACCTCATCGCCACCGCGAAGAAGCGCCGCGAACGCGTCGAACCCTTTGCGGGCGATCAGACCGTTGCGTAACAACCGTTTGCACTGAGCCTGTCGAAGTGCCTTCTGCGCACCCACGACACGGGCCTTCGACAAGCTCAGGCCAAACGGATGGGGGGACGATGACCGACGCACCGAATATCGAAGGCCCACTCCCCGAGCGCATCGCCCGCGCCATCACCATGGCCGGGCCGATCCCGCTCTCGCAGTTCATGGGTGCGGCCAACACCCATTATTACGCGACGCGCGACCCGCTCGGCACGCGCGGCGACTTCACCACCGCGCCCGAGATCAGCCAGATGTTCGGCGAGCTGGTCGGCCTCGCGCTCGCCGACCTGTGGGACCGCGCCGACCGCCCCGACGCACATTATGTCGAGCTCGGCCCGGGCCGCGGCACGCTTGCCGCCGATGCCCTGCGCGCGATGCGCAGCGCCGGCCTGACCCCGCCGGTCCATTTTGTCGAAAACAGCCCGATGCTGCGCGCCGAACAGGCCAAGCAAGTGCCGAACGCCGAATGGTCGCTCGATCTGGTCGGCATCCCCGATGACAAACCGCTGCTGCTTGTCGCCAACGAGTTCTTCGACGCGCTCCCGATCCGCCAGCTGGTCAAGACGCCACAGGGCTGGCGCGAGCGGCTGGTCGCGTGTCAAGACACGCTGTTCATCCCCGTGATCGGCAACACCATCTTCGATCCGATCATCCCGCCGCAGTTCCGCGAAGTGCCTGACGGCTCGATCCTCGAAACCTCGCCGCCCAGCGTCGCAATCCTGCGCGCGCTCGCTGCCAGGCTGCTCGAGCAGGGCGGCGCGGCGATCGTCATCGACTATGGCTATGAAGGCCCCGCCGTCGGCGACACGCTTCAGGCGGTGCGCGGCCACGCTTACGTCAACCCGTTCGAAAATCCGGGCGAGGCCGACCTCACCGCGCATGTCGATTTCGGCACGCTGATCGAAGCCGCGCGGGTCGAGGGGCTGGAGGCATACGGCCCGGTCGCGCAGGGCGCATGGCTGCGCGACCTCGGCATCGAACCGCGCGCCGACGCCCTGACCCGCGCCGCTCCCGACCGCGCCGCCGACGTCGCCGCCGCCCGCGACCGGCTGATCGGCGACGACGCGATGGGCGAATTGTTCAAGGTCGTCGCGCTGACCGCGCCGGGCTGGCCCGTCCCGGCGGGCTTCGCGTGATCCAGCTCGACACCCCCACCCCCGCCGACGCCGCCGCGCTCGACGCGATGGCGGAGGCAAGCTGGCGCGACACCTTCTCCCATTTCTACAAGCCCGAAGACCT
>JBHYGP010000269.1:0-3752 GCA_051858935.1 Sphingomonas sp. | reverse complement strand
GGGCGAGGGATATTACACCGTCCGCCTTGCCGCGCGGGTCGGTGCCAAGGGGCGGGTGCTGGCGCAGGACATCGTCCCCGAAGTGCGCGATGCACTGGCGCAGCGCGTGGCGCGCGACCGGCTCGACAATGTCAGCGTGCGGCTGGGCGAGCCGGAAGACCCGAAGCTGCCCGAAAACAGCTTCGACCGCGTGTTCATGGTGCACATGTATCATGAGATCGAGGAACCCTATGAATTCCTGTGGCGGATGCGGCCGTCGCTGCGCCCGGATGGCCTGGTCGTGGTGGTCGATGCCGACCGCGCGACGGAGAATCACGGGACACCCCCCGCGCTGCTGAAATGCGAATTCGCCGCGGTCGGCTATCGTCAGGTTGCGATGCGCGACATGCCATCGGCGGGCGGATATCTCGCGATGTTCAAGGCCGAAGGTCCGCGCCCCGAGCCGTCTGCAATCAAGCCCTGCCCCAACCGCCCCGCCCCCAAGGCGAGCGGGACGCCGATGGGGGATGAGTAGCGGGTTTCCTCTATCCTCCCCCGCCAGGGGGAGGTGGCAGCGCAGCTGACGGAGGGGGAGGAAGCACACCGGCAAGAGGCTCGGGCGCACAGCCGCCCTCCCCCTCCGTCGCTTTCAGCGACACCTCCCCCTGGCGGGGGAGGATTATCTAAAGCAAGCCCGCCGCGCGGAAACTCCACGCTGCGCCGTCTCGCCCGACCACCACATGATCGACCAGCCGCGTATCGACCGCCGCAAGTGCGCGGGCGAGGCGCGCGGTGACGTCGCGGTCGGCGCGGCTGGGCCAGGCCTCACCCAGCGGGTGATTGTGCGCCATCACCACGCGCACGGCGTCGAGCAGCACCGCGTCGGCGACGATCCGCCGCAACGGCAGGTCGACGGAGATGCTGCAGGGCGACAGGATTCGCCGCGTTCCCAATACCGTCCCGCGCGAATCGCAAAAGGCAAAGGCGGCAACTTCGCGGCGTTCATCGGCAATCTCCGCCGCAAGCCGGCTGGCCAGCGCGTCGGGGGGAGCTTCCGGGGAGATTACGGACAACGCGCCGACCATAAGCAGAGCGTCGCGCGGCGGCTCTGCCGGGTCGAGCGCAACTGCGTCCGCCATGGTGAGACTTAACACCAAAATGGTGCGACCGTGCTTGGCGGTTCCGGGACGCTCGGCTAGGCTCGATCCATGCGGCAATATCTCGACCTGATGGAACGCGCGCTGCGCGATGGCGCGGTGCAGAATGACCGGACCGGCGTGGGGACGCGCAGCGTGTTCGGCCACCAGATGCGCTTCGACCTGTCGCAGGGCTTTCCGCTGCTGACGACGAAGAAGCTGCACATCCGATCGATCTTCATCGAATTGCTGTGGTTCCTGCGCGGCGACACCAATGTGAAATGGCTGCAGGACCGCCGGGTGAGCATCTGGGACGAATGGGCGGATGAGGCGGGCGATCTCGGCCCGGTCTATGGCAAGCAATGGCGCGACTGGGAGGCGCCGGACGGCCGCCATATCGACCAGATCAAGGAGTTGATCGAGACGCTGAAAACCAGCCCCGCATCACGCCGGATGGTCGTATCCGCCTGGAATCCGGGCGAATTGCACGCGATGGCGCTGGCGCCGTGCCACTGCCTGTTTCAGTGCCATGTCGCCAACGGCAAGCTGTCGCTGCAGCTGTATCAGCGCAGCGCCGACATCTTTCTCGGCGTGCCGTTCAACATCGCGAGCTATGCGCTGCTGACGCATATGCTGGCGCAGCAATGCGATCTGGAGGTCGGCGAGTTCATCTGGACCGGGGGCGATTGCCACCTCTACTCCAACCATGTCGAACAGGCCGAGTTGCAGCTGTCGCGCGCGCCCGGGCCGCTGCCGCGGCTGGAGATCCTGCGGCGTCCGCCGTCGATCGACGCCTATGAATTCGAAGATTTCGCGCTGCACGACTATGTCGCGCAGCCGCATATCAAGGGCGCGGTGGCGGTTTGATCACCTTTCATCTGGCGCGGGCGGATAATGGGGTGATCGGGGTCGATGGCGATCTGCCCTGGCGGCTGCCTGCCGACCTCAAGCGGTTCAAGGCGCAGACCATGGGCAAGCCGATGGTCATGGGGCGCAAGACGTTCGAGGGGTTTCCGAGCCCCCTGCCCGGCCGTCGGCACATCGTGCTGACCCGCGATCCGGCCTGGCGCGCGGAGGGGGCGGAGGTGGTTCACTCAGTTGATGAGGCGCTGGAAATCGCGGGTGACGGCGATGTCGCGGTGATCGGCGGGGCGGAGATTTTCGCTTTGTTTCTACCACTTGCGAGACGGGTCGAACTGACCGAGGTCCACCTGTCGCCTGCGGGCGATGCGGTGGTGCCGGCGTTCGGGGATGCGTGGCGTGAAGTCGCGCGCGAGGACCACCCGGCCGAGGGCGAGCGGCCGGGCTATAGCTTCGTGACCCTGGAGCGCCTGCCCTGATCGTCACCCCCGGGCTTGTTCCGGGGTCGAGCTTGCCGCAACATCCGGCGCAACGGATGGGGAGGGTGTCGTGAAAAAGTGGCTTTGGGGTGTTTGCGCCCTGATCGCGGTGGCGTTGTTCGCCTTTTTCGCCTTTGCCCCCGGCTATGTCGAAAAAGGGATGAATCAAGTCGTCGCGACCCGGTTGCCGACTGTGTCCGATTCCACCCGTAAATTACACGCAAGTCTCCAGATCGCGGATCTGCATGAGGACACGCTGCTGTGGAAACGCGACCTGCTCGACCGGGCAGATCGCGGCCATGTCGACCTGCCCCGGCTGATCGAGGGGAATGTCGCACTGCAGGTTTTCTCCTCGGTCACCAAGACGCCGAAGGGGCAGAATTACGACGCCAATAGCGCGGAGACCGACAACATCACCATGCTGGCGGTGGCGCAGCTGCAGCCGGTGCGGACGTGGAATTCGCTACTCGAACGATCGCTGTTCCATGCACAGAAGCTGGAGCGCGCGGCGGCGCGGTCGGAAGGGCGGCTGCATGTGATCCGATCGCCCGGCGAGCTCGACGCGCTGCTCGCGGCGCGCGCGGCGGGGCAGAAGGCGGTGGGCGGACTGCTGTCGATCGAGGGGCTGCAGAATATGGAGGGCAAGATCGAGAATCTTGATCGGCTCTACACTGCCGGGTTCCGCATGGCGGGGCTGGTCCATTTCTTCGACAATGAGATCGCCGGGTCGATGCACGGCGAGAAAAAGGGCGGGCTGACCCCGCTCGGCCGCCAGACGGTGCGGCGGATGGAACAGCTCGGCATGATCGTCGACATCGCCCATTCGAGCCATGCGACGGTGGCCGAGGTGCTCAAGATGGCCAAGCGCCCGGTCGTCTCCAGCCATGGCGGCGTGCAGGCGGTGTGCAAGGTCAACCGCAACCTGTCCGACGCCGAGATTCGCGGCGTGGCCAAGACCGGCGGGGTGGTCGGCATCGGTTACTGGGACGCTGCGATCTGTGGCACCGAACCGGAAAAGGTCGCGGCGGCGATCGCGCATGTCCGTGACCTGGTGGGGATCGACCATGTCGGGCTGGGGTCGGACTTCGACGGCGCGGTGACGACGGGGTTCGATACGGCGCAGCTGGTCTATGTGACCCAGGCGCTGGTCGATCGCGGGTTTACGCCGGAGGAGATCGGCAAGGTGATGGGGGGCAATGTGCTGCGCGTGCTGCGCGCGGGGATGGTGCCGGGGAAGTAACCTCAATCCTCCCCCGCCAGGGGGAGGTGGCGCCGAAGGCGACGGAGGGGGAGGACG
>JBHYGP010000268.1:0-11382 GCA_051858935.1 Sphingomonas sp. | reverse complement strand
CCCGCACCGCCGACCAGAATGTCGGTGTGGAACCCGGTTCCCCCCGTCAGCGTGTCGTCGCCATCCTCGCCATAGAGCGAGTCGGCATCTTCACCGCCGTCGATCACATCGTTGCCGATGCCGCCGACCAGATAGTCGATGCCGGCATCGCCGAAGAGCTGGTCATTGCCGCTTTCGCCGAACAGCGAGTCGACCCCGCCCCCGCCGCGCACCACGTCATCGCCTGCGCCGCCGAGCAGCAGGTTCGAACCGCTATTGCCGAGGATCGTGTTCGCGATGCCGTTGCCGACCCCGAACAGGTCGCCCGCACCCTCGACCAGAGTCAGATTCTCGATCTCCTGCCAGAGATAATAGTTGCTGGTCGAGATAACCGTATCGGTCCCCTCCCCCGCAAACTCGAACACGACGTCGTCCACCCGATCGACCCGATAGGTGTCGTTGCCCAGACCGCCATGGAGACCGTCCGCACCGAACCCGCCGTCGAGGATGTTGTCGGCCGCGTTGCCGATCATGAAATCGGCCCCGGTCCCGCCGATGGCATTCTCGATCACCGTCCCGCGCGCGATCGTGACATTGCCGCGCCCGGTGCCGATGTTGGAGAAGGATTCCTCAGTGAGGTTGATCAGCTGGTTCGAGCTGTTGCCCGAATAGTCGAGCGTATCGATCCCGCCATTGTCGATGATCGCATAGGCGACGTTGGGATAGAGCAGCGCGTTGTAGATCTCGCGCCCGGACGTGTTGTTATAGCCATAGACGGTGTCGCCGGTCCGCGTCGTGGTCACGGTGCCGTACATGTTTGCGACCGCAAGCGCGTCCGCCGCCATCGGCGACAGGGTGAACTGGCGCGTATAGCCAAGCCCGGCTAAATAGGCGTTCTCGATCGTGTCGAAATACGACATCACGGTCGTGATCCAGGCATCGTTGAGATAGCCGGCGTCGGTCGCATAGTCGGCGCTGCTATTGTAATTCCCGCCATGACCAAGTCCGAGCGCGTGCCCGATTTCATGGACATAGGTCTGGAACGAATAGCTGTTCAGCCCGGTGCCATAATTGGTCAGCCATTGCGTGCTGACATTGACGTTGGCGCTGCTGGTTACGCCAGCGCCATTGTAGGACGCGCTCGCGAACGCGCCGTCCTCGTCATCGTCAAAGGTAATCTGTGCGCCGCCGGTCTGTTCGCTGAAATTGATGCCGGTGAAGTCGGTCCACAGCGCCAGCGCGGCGCGCGCCAGCGTCTGCCCGCTTGCGGTCAGCGCGCTGATATCGACCGTCAGCGTGCCGCCCGGCGCGACCGCGAAATGGTGCGGCGTCGTCCAGTAAAGATCCGTCAGCTGGAACGCGATCTGATCGTTGGTCCACACGGTCAGCGGCGGCGCTTCGTTGAAGCTGAGCGTGAAGCTGCCCTGATCCTGCTCGCGCCAGGTACCGGCGTCGATATAATAGGTGCCGCTGGTGGTCGGGGTGAAGACGAGCCGCGAATAGACGCCCGCGCCACCATCGTCATTCTCACCGATCGCATTGCCGTTCGCGTCGCGCAGCATCAGCAGCGTATCGACGGTGCCCGCGCCCGACGTTTCGAACACATAGCGCGTGCCGGCGGTCAGCGTGACCGCATACCAATCATGGTCGCCAAGCCCGTTGAGGTTGACCGTGGTCGACCCACCCAGCGCGATGGTGGCAGTGGTGGTCGGGTTATCGACCACCACGTCGGCCGGATTCCACAGGCCATTGCTGGCGAACAGGCTGTACGAGCCGGTTACAGCGCTGCTGAACCCGCTGACATCGACGAAATAGGTGCCGGTCGAGGTCGCGGTGAAGGTGATGTGCGACAGAACATCCTGTCCACCATCGTCATTTGTGACAATCACACCGCCGCTCGCGTCGCGCAGCCTGAGGAGTGTGTCGGTCGGGTCCTGGGCACCATTGGTCCAGAAGGTATAGGTCTGGCCGGCAGTGAGGTTGACGCGGTACCAGTCCTGATCGCCCCCGCTGTCGATCGCGCCCGCAACCGAGCCGCCGAATACCACGGCGTCGGTCGAGCTGGTATTGCCCGGGGCATCTTCCGCCACTTCCACCGGCACCAGATCATCGTCGAGCCGCGCCTTGGCGCAGGCTTCGCACATGCAGGAGGAGACCTCGGCATGTTGGACAAGGCCGGTACCGATCGAGGAATCGAGCAGCATGCCGCCGCCAAAACCGTCCACGATGCGGGAGAAACCGGCGAAGTTGCCGTCCGTCACGCCATCAACCAGTGTCGAGAGTCCGTACACACCATTTCTCCCCGCAAAGTGCCGCCTGCGACTTTGTCGATTGATCCGACACCGATCGGACCTGATTGAAATGGCAGCGCAAAATTGCGAGCCTTAGATCATTTCGAGCGCGCCGCCGCCTGAGCCACATCCCGCGCCAGCGCGCCGATAGAGTCAAGCCCCAAAGGCCGGTCGGACGATGAAATCATTCGGGTTTCCAGCGATCGGGAGCGTCCGCCGGTAATTATTACCGCGTCCGCCGCGGCGGTATCGGCGCCAACGAAGCGAATCGTTACGGCCATGCCATCGCCCGACCGCTGTCCGACCGGGACGAGCGTGTAGGACCGCCCCGAGGCTGCGGACAGCTTTTCGACGAAGCGCGCGCACACCGCTTGCGGGTCCAGCCCCGCCTTTTCCCCGCCCGCCACGGTGCAGGACAGCGCCAGCGGCGACCCCGCGCCGGTCATGGCCATAGCGAGCCCGACGATCCACGACATCCCGCTTCTCCCGATAAGGCAATCATACGCCGCACCCTGACCAATCGCCGATGAACCAGGCCTGTCGCGCCCGGTTCATCGCCGGAAGCACAGCATGTGATCGACGTTGTGCGGCATCGCGAAAATCTCGTCGACCGTGATCGGGCGGATCCCCGCGACATAGTCGATGATCTCGAGGCTGAAGCCCTCGTGCAGGATCTCGTCGAGGAACCCGCGCGGGTCGGGGTAGCGGGACACGGTGAATTCCATGAAGATCGTCAGCGGCTGGCCACCGGCAAGGATGCCGGTCATGCCGCGCCACACCTGTTGCTCGAACCCCTCGACATCGATCTTGATGAATTCGGCGTTCAGCGCTTCGGGGAAGCTGTCGAGCCGGCGCAGTGGCACCGCATTGGAAATGCTCTCCCCCTCATAGGCATGGACGCGTCCGCCGCCGGGCTGGTGCGCCATGACCTCCATCGTCACATAGCCTTCCTCGCTGCCCAAAGCGCAATTGTGGACCGCGGTGAAGGGGGCATAGCCGTTCATTTCGACGCTGCGCTGGGCGCGGGTCGCCATTTCGGGGTTGGGCTCGAACGACAGCACCCGCCCTTCACCCCCGGTCAGATCGGCGAGCAGCAGCGAATAATAGCCGAGATTGGCCCCGACATCGATCACGGTGGATCCGCGCCGGACGCTGCGCAGCATCGCCTCCGTCACCCACATTTCCCAGAAGCCGTCGAGCATCAGATGGCTGCTGATCCCGATATCCCGGGTGTCGACGAACATCTTGTAGCGCCCGAGCACGCGACACAGGGTCGTGTGGTCGCCGCAATAGGCGGTGCGGCACAGCGACCGGATCTCCGCCTCGTTGAACGTGCGCGGGTGCTGGAGCAGCCGCCAGATGTCGTAGATCGGTGTCTCGCTCATCAAATCCCCATCAGCTTCCCATCGTGGCGCGCGCCGCGCCGAATTTCCCCGCCAGCCGTCCGACTAGCGCTCGCCATGACGCGGGCCGCGATGCGGCACCCTGCGCGGCCAGCTCCTGCGCCAGCGCCTCGACGCTGCACGGCGCGCCGGTGCGCGCGCTGGCATAGAGCGGATAGGCGATCAGTGCGGCCGCGACCAGTTCGGTCAGGCTGCGCTGTCGCGTCCGCCGCACGACCGGGGCGCGGTCCTGCGTCAGTCCCCAGCCGGAATAGAAGGGCTGGCCGTGGACGATCACCTGCCGCCTGCGTACCAGCGCCTCGAACCCGGTGAGCGAGGTCAGCACATGCACCGCATCGACCCGGTCGAGCAGGTCGGTGAGGCTGGCGTCGGGGGCGACCAGGTCGGCGACGTGCTCGGCGTGGTGCTCGCCTGACCCGGCTGCGCGCAGCCCCGATACTACATCGGGATGCGGCTTGTAGATCAGGAAGGCGTCGGGCTCCTCAGCACGGACGCGGGCGAGCAAGTCGATCATTCCGGCCACCCCGGCATTGCCGAGCAGCACCGAATGATCCGCTTCGACCTGGCCGGGCACGAGGACGACCCGTCGATCCTGTGGCAGCGCCAGCGGCGTGCCGGACAGATTGTATTTGGTCAGCCCCGCCGTTCGCAGCAGCGCGATCAATGTCTCGGCGCGCTCGAGCGTCGCGGCGTCGAAGTCTGCGGTCTGGAGCAGTTCCTCCAGATCGCTCGGTCCGGCGGGGTCGTAATGCGGGCGGCGGGTGTCGAGGGTGAGCGAACAGGGCTGAACCAGCGCCGCGCCGAGTCCGGCCGAGCGCAGAAACCCGTCCTCAATCCACCACACAGGCACCCCGGCATCCTGCGCCGCGCGCTCCAGCCCCGGCGGGGTGCGCGTTGCCCAGCAGCCGACCGCCCCGCCCCGCGACCGCGCAATCGCGACGGCGCGCGCGGCGTCGCTGGCGAACGCCGGGCCTTCGGCATTGCGCAGCATCGCCCGCACCCGCCGCCGCTTCCACGGCGCGATGCCGATCAGGCAGGCAAGTCCGTCGGGCCGCGCCGTCGGGGTCATCGCGTCAGCAGATCGACGGTGATCGCCGGGGTGACCAGCGTGTTGAGCAATTGCACCAACTTGCCGAACTGCACCGATCGCGCATTTGCGACGAGCAGCACGTCCTTTTCGCGCATCTCGAACCGTTGCGACAGGAAATAGCTGCGCGGATCGAGCAGGTTCAGGCGGTAGATCACCGGCCTGGGCTCGCCATCCGGGCCGGGTTCATAGCGAAAGATGAACACGCCCGTAGCGTCGGCGCGATCGTCGGCGAGCCCGCCCGACCGCGCGATCGCCTCCGCCAGCGTCAGCGTGTCGCTGTCGAACGCCAGCTCCGCGACGTTGCGCGCCGAGCCGAGCACGGTGAGCGAACGCACGCTGCGGATCAGCTGGACATGGTCACCCGGAGCGAGCCGGACATTGGCCGCGCTGTCCACGCGCAGCTGGTCGAGCCGGATTTCCGCCGCCTGTCCGTCGCGCACCAGCCGCACGCGCGTGTCGGCGGGGCGATTGGCGGGGCCGCCCGCCTGCGCGATCAGGTCGAGCAACCGCTCGCCCGCCACCGTCAGCGGCTGGCGACCGGGGTTGCGGACATCGCCGCTGGTCACGACGCTGTGCGCCGGGCCGCGATCGACCGCGACCACCACCTCGGCGCTTTGCGACATGCCGCGCAGCCGCCGCTTGATCTCCACGCCCACCGCCGCCGCGGGGCGGCCTACGACATCGACCTGCCCGATATAGGGGATGGCGACCTGACCCGATTCGCCGACTTCGAGCTTGGGCAGCGTCCGCGCGCCCGCAGCAGGGGTCGCCCCCTCGCGCGTGCCCGCGTCACCCGACGGCGCGAACAGCGCATAGCCGACCTCGAACACGGTCACGGTCAGCATGTCGCCGACCGCGATCTCGCCGCTCCATGGGGCGGCGTCGGCGATCGGCCATGCGACCGCAAGCGGGACAGCAGGGCCGGGCGCGGGCGTGTCGACGATGTCGATGACTGCAATCCCCGAGGTCGCCGCCGGTCCCACCACTTGTGACACGGTCGGCGCGCCTGCGGGCAATGTCGAACACGCCGACGCCGCCAGCAGCAGCGGGACGCAGGCGAAGCGCATTGGCTTAGGCATGAGCCTCGACCCTCCCCGCGCGGGCGGCGGCAAACTGTGCGGCAGCGCGCTCGTCCATCAGCTCCTCATAGAGCCGCGCCAGCCGATCCTGATAGCGCGCGAGCGAGAAGCGCTCGGCCTGTACCCGTCCGGCGGCGCTGAGCGTCGCGCGCAATTCCGCATCGCTGTCGAGCTGTGCCAGCCCCGCGCGGATCGAGCGCGGATCATAGGGATCGACATAGAGCGCGGCATCGCCGCCCACTTCGGGGAGCGAACTGACGTTCGAAGTCAGGACGGGCGTGCCCAGCATCATCGCCTCCAGCACCGGCAGGCCGAATCCTTCATAGATGGACGGAAACGTCACCGCCTTTGCCCCGCGGATCAGCCGCATCAGCAACGCGCGCGGAAGATAGTCGATGCGGCGGATATTCTTGAACGTCGCCTTGAGCGGCTGGACCTCGTCGCGCTGGAGCAGCCGCAATTCATCGTCCGCGCCCCACACGCGCCGCCCGACGATCACCAGTGGGGTCTTGGTCGCGAGCGCCAGATAGGCTTCGATCAGGCGGTTGACGTTCTTCTTGGGCTCGATCGCGCCGAAGAACAGGAAATAGTCCTTGAAGCCCAGGTTAAAGATGCTGCGGATCGCCGCCGCGACATCGTCGTCGCTTTCCGCCAGCACCGCGTCGGGGACGCGCACCGCCTGATAGGTGTTGACGATCTTGTGCTCGGCGAAGGGGAAGAATTCGATGATGTCGCGCCGGCTCGATTCCGACACGGTGACGATGCGGTCGGCACGCCGAGCCACCGCACGCATCAGCTTGTAATAATAGCGTTTCCGGTCGGCGCTGGCATAGGGCAGCTTGAGCGGGACGAGGTCGTGCATCGTCTGGATATTGGCCGCACCGCTGAGCTTCACCGGCAGCGGATAGGTCCAGTGCATGATGTCGACCGGACCCGGGACATGGACGTTCGAAAACAGCCCGAGCCGCGAGAAATTGCGCCCGGCCAGGTCGAAGATATCGGGCGCGGTGTAGAGGCCGCCGTCGAAATCGGGCAGCCGGTGACTGAACTGGCGCGAAAGGACGCGCCCGTCCTGCGGAATCGCGCGCGCGCGGCGGCCGCGCAGCATCAGCGTGGTTTCGCGGTACCAGCTGAACGACCAGCGGCCGGGTTTGCGCGTTTCATGCTCGCCGCCCAGCGCCTCATAGAACATGACGTCGCGCAGCTTGGGATTGAATGGCGCGCGCAGGCCGTAGAGGCCGCCGACCGGCACACCCATGCCCTTGATCGCGCCGGCGAGCTGAAAGCCATAGGTGGCGACCCCGGTGCCGCGCGGCAGCGCGAGATTGAAGCCGTCGATCAGTACGCGCATCGTGAACCCGCCCCCAAGGCCCTCATAACTCACCAAAAGCGTTCGTAAAGCGCCGCGAGCCGTGCGGCAAAGGAATCCGGGGTGAAGTGCGCGGCACGGATGCTTCCGGCTGCGATGAGGCGCGCACGCAACGGCGCATCGGTGTCGATGCGGCGGATCGCGTCTGCGAGCGCGGTCGCGTCATGCGGATCGACCAGCAGCGCCGCGTTCCCGGCGATCTCCGCCGCCGCGCCGGCCGCGCTCGCCATCGCGGGCACGCCGAGCGCCATCGCCTCCACCGCGGGCAGCCCGAACCCCTCGGCGAGCGAGGGCATCAGCAGTGCGCGTGCACCGCCGATCAGCGCGGCGACGGTTGCATCGTCCTGCCAGCCGAGCCGGATCACGTCGGGCGCGGCGAGCAGGGCTGTGACCCGCCGGCGCTCCCCGGTGCTACGCCAATGTCCTTCGGGGCCCGCGACGACCAGCGGCAAGCCGGTATCGGCGCGGCGATGGGCGAGGAGCAATGCCTCGATATTCTTGCGCGATTCGACCCGGCCGATCGCCAGCAGATAGCTGCCTGAGGTGAGGCCCGGGGGGAGCGCTCCCGGCCGACCCGGATCGACCGCCTGATAGCAGCAGCTGATCTGTTCCTCGCTCAGGTCGAACGTCGCGCAAAGCTGGGCGCGCACAGTTTCGGACACTGTGACGAACTGCGCCGCGACCCGAGTCAGCCGTTCCAACAACCGCCGCTGACGCCCTTGCCCGATCCCGGTCAGCTGCGGATCGGTGAGCGGGATCAGGTCATGGACGGTATAGAGATTGGCCGCGCCCGCGATATGGATCGGCATCGGGTGCGACCAATGGACGATGGCGGGCGAGTCGGGGAGCGTCAGGGTCGTCAACGCGCCGGTCACGGTGAAGCGCCGCTGGGCGAGGCGATAGAGGTCGGGGACCAGCCAGCCCGCCCCCTCCCGCTGCGCGGCCAGCCGACCATCGAGAATGCGCGGCAGATCGCGCCAACCCGCGCGTGCTGCCACATCCCCGCCATCGCCGATCGGCTCGACCCGTACCCGAAGGCGCGTCAGCGCATCGGCCAGCCCCGCGCGATAGCGAGCGACCCCCGTCCCTTCGCGCCAGCGCACCGCGCGCCGATCGATCGCGATGTGCTTCACCCCTGTGCTCCGCCCGCGCGCTTGCCTATCATCGCGCGATGATTCGCTTCGACCGCGTGAGCAAGACCTATCGGACGCGGCGCGGGCAGCACCGCGTGCTCGAGGATGCGAGCTTCGCGATCGGCCGCGGCGAGGCGCTGGGCATTTGCGGCCATAATGGCGCGGGCAAATCGACGCTGTTGCGCCTGATCGCCGGGGTCGAGCGGCCCAGTTCGGGGTCGGTCGAGCGCGGCATGTCCGTGTCCTGGCCGTTGGGATACGGCAGCAGTTTCCAGAGCAGCCTGACCGGCGCCGACAATGTCCGCTTCATCGCGCGCATCTATGGCCGTCCGGTCGACGCGACGCTCGCGTTCGTCGAGGAGTTCGCCGAACTCGGGACCTATCTCGACATGCCGATCCGCACCTATTCGGCGGGGATGAACGCGCGATTGGCCTTTGCCGCGTCGCTCGCGGTCGACTTCGACTGTTATCTGGTCGACGAGATCACCGCCGCCGGGGACGAACGCTTCCGCGCGCGCTGTCACGCCGCGCTGATGGAGCGGCGCGAACGCGGCACGCTGGTCATGGTGTCGCACGATCCGCAGACGCTGCGCGATTACTGCACCAGCGGGGCGACGCTGAGCGACGGGCGGCTGACCTTCTACGAATCGATCGAAGGCGCGCTCGACCAACATTTCTAGGCCCCGCCCCGCGCCCTCAATTCTGGTGCTCACGAACACCCGCGATCAGCATCCAGCCAATGCCATAGGCGACGCTGAGGCCGATCAGGATCAGCAGCGTGGTGCGGAACGGCTTGGGCAAGGCCGGCTTTTCGGGGAGGTTGGGCTCGACCACCGCGACGATGAACAGCTGCTCGTTCGCCGCGCGGGTACGCGCCTGTTCAAGCCTTGTGCGCGCCGCTTCATAGCGTTTCGCCGCGAAATCCTGTTGCAGGCGCAGTTCCTCATATTCGCCGAGCCGCCCTGCCACCGCTTCGGGTTGACCCGTCTGGCGCGCGCGCGCGGCGTTCAGCGCCGCCGCCGCCGCCGCGACCTGGGTCTGCATCGCGCGCACCTGGGGGCTGTTCGGGCTGAGCTTGCTGCGCATGTCGGCGAGCAGCGCGGACGCACGATCCAGCCGGGCCTGATGCTCCTCTATCTGGCGGTTGCCGCCCGCGCCGGTCGCGGCGGGGTCGATGTCGCGCTCACGCTCGCGGAAGCCACCGAGCAGCCGCTGAATCGATTCGAGTTCCTCCTGCGCGCGCTGCGCTTCGCCCGATGCGACGCGCAGCGAGGCGTCGAACAGGCGGCTGTTGTAATCGTTGACCCGCTTCTCCCCCAGCGCGAGCAGCGCGCGGGCGATCCGCTGCGCGTCGGCGGGGTCGAACGCGCGCACCGACAGGCGCGTGATATTGTCGTCGGGATCGTAGATCACATCGACATGGTCGCGGTAGAAATCGAGCAAGGTCTCGGCACGCGGCGCCGGGCTCCACAGCCGCGATAAGGGGTCTGTGCCGGGACGGCGATAGATGGCGACCAGGTCGACCCCCTGCCCGCGCAGCGCGCGGACCGCATCGTGCGAGCGCAGATATTCGCGGATGCTCTGCGCCTCCTGCTGCCCCGGCGACAGGCTGGCTGAGATGCCGAGCAACTGGCCGACCCCGCTCGCCGGAGCCGACTGGGTCTCGAGCCCGCGTACCACGAACTGTGCCTCCGACCGATATTGCGAGCTGGCGACCGCGAACAAATACACCGCAGCGACCAGCGTCGGGACGATGACCAGCAGGATGAAGGGATGCGCCTTTGCCCGGTCGAGCAGCGAGGCTGGCCGGTCCTTGCTGACGTCTCCCGCTACCGGGTCGATGGTGTCGGTGCTGAGCATGGAGTTCCGATTATCAGGAAAGGGTGATGCGCGCGCGCAAATGGTTGAGGCCGAGCAAGCCGAACAGGGTCAGCGCGCCGCACCAGCCGATGACATAGGGCAAGTCGATCCAGCGCGACTCGAACGCCTCGAACTGCCCGACCTTGAGCAGTTCGAAGATATGCACCGTCGGTACCCAGACGAGCAGGTCGCGCACGCCCTGCGGGAACCAGGACAGCGCGAAGAACGCGCCCGACAGCGGCATCGACAGATAGAGGAGCGGGTGGACGAGGCGACCGACCATCGCCGACTGATGGCTGGCGGTGGTGACCAGCAGCGACAGGCCGAAGGAGAACCACACCATCAGCGCGACCGCTCCCGCAAATGCCTCGGGCCGGGCCAGCGGATCGGCCAGCCCAAGCGCCCATGCCCCACCAAGCAGCACGATCAGCATGACGACGGTGCTCACCGCCTCCAGCGCCATGCGCGCGATCAGCATGTCGGCGATCGTCACGGGCCGGTGGTGGAGCAGCGGGCGGTTGGCCTCCAGCACCGATTCGGCACGCGACACGACCGACCGGAACATGATGAACAGCCCATAGCCCGCGATCGCGAACGGGATCGGGCGGATGCCCCCGGCGATGGGCATGTCGTGGTTGCTGTGGAGCAACGCCACCGCAACCGCGAGCAGCATCGGCTCGGCGAACAGCCACAGATAGCCGATATTGGCGCGTCCGAAGCGCGTGTGCAGCTCACGCAGGATCAGCGCGCCGATCACATTGCCCTGCACCCGGAGTGCGGCGCGGAACGACGCGGCGCTCACAGCGCGTCCAGAAAGGCGAAGACCTGCGCGAAATGCGCGTCCCAGCGCGGCGCGGCCCAGCCCTGCATCCGCGCCAGCTGCGCCGCACGCATCGGCGAATCGGCGCGCGCATGGTCCTGCACCGCACGGGTCCAGCCCGGCCCGTCGAGCGGGTCGAGATAGTCAGGCGCGTTCCCGCCGGTCTCACGCAGCACCGGGATGTCGCTGGCGATCACCGGGACGCCGGCCGCCAGCGCCTCGGCCACCGGCAGTCCGAAGCCCTCGGCAAAGCTGGGCATCAGCACCGCGCGCGCGCCAGCGATCAGTCCGGCCAGTTCCGCGTCGCCCACACGTCCGGCCTCGACCACATGACCCTGCAATGCGGGGCAGCGGTCGA
>JBHYGP010000267.1:0-3771 GCA_051858935.1 Sphingomonas sp. | reverse complement strand
CCCCGTGACAACGCCCCGTCGCCATCCTAGCAAGTCACCACGAAGCAATGGCAACGGCCGTGGTTCGGGGAGGCTCTTCAGCCCCGTCCTGAAAGGGACGCGCGGGCAGAAGTGGCCACTTAAGGGGGCTGACGAGGCATCGTCACGCAGGGGCCCGGGTCGGAAACGGCCCGGGCCTTTGGCATTTCTGGCATCGACTGCCGGGTTCCCTCCTGTCGTCGCCCCGGGCTTGACCCGGGGCCGGGCTTCTTGACGGCGTCGAGGAAGGGCAGCCCAGCCCCGGATCAAGTCCGGGGCGACGATCTAAAGAGTCCGCTGGCTGAACGACTAAGCGGGGAGGAAGCCCTGGGAGCCATCCCGACTCCCTCCCCTGTCCGATGACGCTCGGCCCCGCGTTCGGGAACCGGCAGTGTCATCGGCATCCCGTCAGAAGCTGAAGCTCAGCGTCCCGCCCCAGGTGCGCGGATCGCCGACATTGCCAGCAATCAGCCCGGTATTGCCCGGCGTCGTCGCCAAAACGTCGAAATATTCGACATCGAAGGCATTTCGGACCCAAGCGAAGACATTGATCCCGTCATCGGTGCGGAATCCGAGGCGCAGGTTGGTCAGCGCATATCCGTCGATATCGGTGTAGATCGACCGCGAGGCATTGGACGAAAATTTGGACCGCGCGCTCGCGTCCACGCCCAGATACACCTCACCGCTCTTGCCCAGGATCGACGCTGGCTGGTTCGCCTCGCCTCCAAAGGAGAAGGCCCAGTTGGAGATGCCCGGCAGCCACTGGCCCGAAATGTCGCACGCGATCGGGCTGTTCGTCCCCGGCGTGCCCGGCGCGCCGATCAAGGCACCCGACCCGCCGCCGGACAGCTCGGGCGGACACGGCGCGTTGGTGAACTTCACATATTCATGGTCGGTATAGGCCGCGTTGACGTAGAGGCTGAACCGCTCGCTCGGCCGGATCGAGAAATCCGCCTCGACCCCGCGCACCCGCACTTCGTCGGCATTGGCCAGATAGCCGCGCAGCGTCGAGTTGGCCCCGTCATTGACCAGCGCCTGATAGTCCTTGATCGTCGTCCAGAAGCCGGTGACGTTGAGCGTCGCCTTGCGATCCCAGAATTGCGACTTCACCCCCAGCTCGAAATGGTCGACCTGTTCGGGCTTCACCTGCGCGAACTGGGTCTGCGGTACCCCGTTCACCACCGGCACGCCGTTGAGGTTGAGCCCCCCCGATTTGAAACTGTGGGCATAGGTCGCATAGAGCAGCACGTCGCGCGACGGCTTGTAGGACGCGGTCAGGTCGTAGGAGACGTTCCACGCGCGATACGCCTCGTCGGTGAATGCCTGGGGCTGGAGCGCCGCGCGCTGTTCCACCTGACGCGGGGTGCCTCCGGTCGCCGGGACCAGATTGCCCTGCCCGTCGCGCACGATGCTGACATAGCTCCCGACCTTGTCGTCATAATTGAGCCGCACGCCGGGCGAGAGGGTCAGCTTGTCGGTCAGTTTCCAATTGAGCTTCCCGAACAACGCCCCGCTGAAATTCTTCAGCCGGATGTCGTTCGCCGCGGTCAGCCCGTCGAGCACGGTCGGATCGTTCGACAGCGCGTTGGTCGGGTTGATCAGCCAGCGGCTCGCCGCCGCACCCTGACGCTGGGTCCCGGTGGTGTGGATGTCCTGATAGAAAGCGAAGGCACCCAGCACATAGTCGAACCCCGCGCCTTCACCGGCATAACGAAACTCTTGCGTGAACTGGTCCTGCCGCGTCGGGTTCTGCGACAGCGTCGTGATCGGTAGGCCGGTGAAATCGCGGTCGTTCGCGGGCAGCCAGTCCCAAAAACGCCATGCGGTGACCGAGGTCAGCGTACCCGACCCCAGATCGAGCTCACCCCGCAGTGACACCCCGCCCAGCGTGTTGGTGGCATTCAGGTCGGCATCCACATCGGTCAACCGGTCGAACGGGTTGGTGCTCGGCACGGCATAGCCGAAGGCGGCGGTCAGCGCCGGATATTGCCGCGCCGCTGCGCGCTGGGTCGGGCCATAGCGAACATAAATCTGCGCACAGCATTCCGGGTCCTGCCGGTTGTAATCCGCGCTCAGCGTCAGATCGAGCGTATCGCTCGCGCGCCACAGGATCGCACCGCGCAGTCCGACATTGTCCTGTTCGTTCACGTAATTGCCGGTCGCGACGTTATAGACGGTCCCGCGACGGCCCGTGACCGCCACGCCGAAGCGCGCTGCCACCGTCTCGCCCAGCGGGCCGGAGATCGACGCCTTGGCCTGTTTGAAGCCGAGATTGCCCAGGCTGACCTCGGCACGCCCTTCGAAATCGAAGCTCGGCGCCTTGGACGTGATGCTGATCGCGCCCGCGACGGTGTTCTTGCCGTACAGCGTCCCCTGCGGCCCGCGCAGCGTTTCGACCTGTTGGACGTCCAGGAAATCGAGCGTCGCGACCGCGACCCGGCTGAAATAGACCTGGTCGATATAGACGCCGACCCCCTGGTCGATCCCGTCATTGGTCAGCCCCAGCGGCGCGCCGAGGCCACGGATGTTGACCGACGAGTTGCGCGGATTGGTCGAGTAGAATTGCAGCGTCGGCTGAAGCTGCGCGAGCCGCGACACGTTGAAGCTGCCGCTATTGTCCAGTTCCTTGACCCCGACGACCGAGATCGGGATTGGCACATCCTGCACCTGTTCGCTGCGACGGCGGGCGGTGACGACGATCTCGGACGCGGCCGAGCTGCGCTGGACGTCTTCCTCGTCGCGCCGGGTTTCGCCCGGAACGGTCGGCGGCGCGGTCTGCTGGACAGTCACATCTGCCTCCTGCGTCGGGACCGGCGCGGTGGTGGACAGCAGCATCAGCGAAAGCGTGGTCAGGCTCATTCGAAAATCCCCTTATCTGGATCGCACGCCTTAAACTCCACTCATACGATGGGATTTAACCAGACAGGATTTCTATTCCCAGTTGATTGATAGGCTTTATGCCGCAAATTTCTCTCGTCTCGCCGCTCTTGAAAGCGCGAACGCAGTTCCCAAATCAGGATTGTTCGGCGCCTTCGGGGCCGGACAGACTTGGCATCGCGGATAAACCGGATGCCGCAAGACGTTGAAATTGCTCATTGGAGGATTGCCAAATGCGTCAGATTGATTTGACCCCCTTCCGCCGCTCGACGATCGGCTTCGACCGGCTCTTCGACATGCTCGAAGCGACCGCGCGCCAGTCCAGCAGCGAGAATTACCCGCCCTTCAACCTCGAGCGCGTGTCCGACGACCGCTATCGCATCACGATCGCCGTCGCCGGGTTCAAGGCCGACGAGATCGAGATCGTCGCGCAGCAGAACCTGCTGCAGGTGACCGGCAA
This sequence comes from Sphingomonas sp., assembly GCA_051858935.1. Taxonomy (GTDB): domain Bacteria; phylum Pseudomonadota; class Alphaproteobacteria; order Sphingomonadales; family Sphingomonadaceae; genus Sphingomonas. Next base: position 416 of record JBHYGP010000267.1, on the reverse strand, counting down.
GAAGGGCGAGGCCCAGGACAACAACCCCGCGCAGATGCTGCATCTCGGCATCGCCAATCGCGGGTTCGAGCGCCGCTTTGAGCTGGCCGACTTTGTGCGCGTCGAGAGCGCGGACCTGACCGACGGCCTGCTCGTGATCGAGCTGGTGCGCGAGGTTCCCGAAGCGATGAAGCCGAAGAAGATCGCCATCGGCGGCGGCAGCGACACCACCGCGATCGAACATCGCGACGTCGCCTGACAAGCCCCCCCCCGGCGGCGCGCTGACCCCTTGCGCACCGCCAACAAAGAGGGCGTCCGAACTGCGGTTCGGACGCCCTTTTTAATGCGCTGAGGAAACTGCGTTCAAACTAGTCGCGACTGCCGCACCGCTGCCTCGATAAAGCTGGCGAACAGCGGGTGCGGGTCGAACGGCTTGG
>JBHYGP010000266.1:0-3788 GCA_051858935.1 Sphingomonas sp. | reverse complement strand
CCCCCTTGCGGGGGAGGATTGAACGCTGTCAGCCCCACACGTCCTTCGCAACGTCGATCACCAGGCGCATCTTTGCTGCCTGCTGCTCGACCTCGATATCGTTGCCGTGGACGGTCGAGGAGAAGCCGCATTGCGGCGACAGCGCAAGCTGGTCGAGCGGGGCGAACTGCGCGGCTTCGTCGATGCGGCGCTTGATGTCGTCCTTTGACTCCAGCTCGCCGAGCTTGGTGGTGACCAGGCCGAGCACGACGGTCTTGCCCTTGGGCACGTGGCGCAGCGGTGCGAAGTCGCCCGAGCGGGGATCGTCATATTCGAGGAAATAACCGTCGATCTTCAATTCGTTGAACAGCACTTCGGCGACGGGTTCGTAACCGCCTTCGGCTGCCCAGCTCGAGCGGAAATTGCCGCGGCAGAGGTGGACACAGACGACCATGTCGTCGGGCTTGTCGCGGATCGAGTCGTTGATGATGCGGGCGTAAAGGCGCGGCAGCTCGTCGGGGTCCATGCCGCGCTTGCGGGCATTCTCTCGCTGGGTGTCGTCGCAGAGATAGGCGAGGTTGGTATCGTCGAGCTGGAGGTAGCGGCAGCCGGCATCGGCGAGGCTGGCGATCTCGGCGCGATAGGCGGCGGCGAGGTCGGTGTAGAAGTCCTCGAGGTCGGGATATGCTGCAGCGTCGATCGCATCACGACCGCCGCGAAAGTGCAGCATGGTCGGCGACGGGATCGTCACCTTGGGCGTGCGCGACGTGCAGCTGGCGAGGAATTCATAATCGGCGCGCTGAATGTCGCGGGCATGTTCGATCTTGCCCGTGATCTTCATCACCGGCGGGGCGTAGGACAGTTCCTTGCCGCCATGCTGGTGGAAATGCACTGCGGTGCCACCGGCCTCTTCCACGCCGTCGAGCTGGAGCAGGAAATCGGTGTGGAAATAGGTGCGGCGGAATTCGCCGTCGGTGATGCCTTGCAGGCCCAGATCCTCCTGGAACTTCACGACGCCGCGAATCGCTTCGTCCTCCACTGCGCGCAGGGCGGCGGCGTCGATGCTGCCGTCCTTGAACGCGGCGCGGGCGTCGATCAGCGCCTTGGGGCGGAGGAAGCTGCCGACATGGTCGGCACGGAACGGGGGTTTGGACATCCTGATTCTCCTTGCGATATTTGTAAGTGTTACATACAAAATGCTGCAACGATCGATAGGACAGGAAGAGGAGCGAGGCAATGACCTGGATCACCAACCGCTGGTACGTCGCCGCATGGGATTCGGAGGTGGACCGCACGCCGATCGCGCGCACTATCTGTGGCGAACCGGTGATGCTCTACCGCAAGCTGGACCGCAGCGTGGTGGCGATGCGCGATGCGTGTCCGCACCGGCTGTTGCCGCTGTCGATGGGGTTCAAGGAGGGGGATTCGATCCGCTGCCGCTATCACGGGCTGCTGATCGAGCCGGATGGCTGCGCCAGCGAAATGCCGATCAAGTCCGAAGCGGTGCCCAAGGCGGTGTGCGCGACTTTGTATCCGGTGGTCGAGAAGCATCGCTTCGTGTGGGTGTGGATCGGCGAGGCGGCGAAGGCCGATCCGGCGACGATCCCCGATTTCTGGCCGTGCAGCACGCCGGGATGGACGTTCGATGGCGGGTATAACCATATCAGCTGCGATTACCGGCTGGTGATCGACAACCTCATGGACCTGTCCCACGAAACCTGGGTGCACCAGGGGTCGATCGGGCAGCATGAGATTACCGAGGCGCCGATCGAGACGGTGGTGAAGGGCGAGGAGGTGTTCGTCCGCCGCTGGATGCCGGGGATCGAGCCGCCGCCCTTCTGGCGCGATGCGCTGCGATCGGCCGGGCCGGTCGATCGCTGGCAGGTGTGCCACTTCCTGCCGCCCTCTTCGGTGCTGATCGATGTCGGCGTGTCGCCCGCCGATGCCGGGGATACGATCGACGAGCATAATTCGGGGGTGCGCGGCTTCGTGGTCGATGCCATGACGCCGGAGACCGAAACGACGACTCACTATTTCTGGGGTATGGCGAGAAACTTCGACATCGACGATGCCGGCTTCACCGCACGGTTCAAGGCGCAGCAGGGCCAAGTGTTCGACGAGGATGTCGAAGTGCTGGAGGCGCAGCAGCGCAGCATCGTGGCGAATCCCGACATGAAGCTGCGCGGCTATTCGATCGATCAGGGCAGCGTGCGCGCGCGGACGATCATCCGCAAGCTGATGGAGGCGGAGACGGCGTGACGATCGGGCGCGGCGATCTTGACCGCAACCTTGGCCTGCGCCTGCGCCGGGCGCATGGCGCGGTGCAGCGGCATTTCGTCGAGCATTTCGCCGATCTGGGGCTGACGCAGAAGCAGGTGTCGGTGCTGTGGCTGACCGGGGATCACCCGGACCTGGCGCAGGCCGATCTCGCGCAGGCGCTCGACATGGATCGCGCGACGACGATGGCGCTGGTGCATGGGCTGGAGAAGCGCGGACTGGTGTCGCGCAGCCCGTCGCGCACCGACGGCCGGCGCATCGCATTCCGCCTGACCGAAGCGGGCGAGGCGTTGCTGGCCAAGGCCAAGGTCGCGATCGTCGAGCATGAGGCATGGGTAAAGGGACGATTCAGCGCGGCCGAACTCGCGACGCTTGAGGAAATGCTCGCGCGCATCTATCGCTGACTTGTTTGCCGATATAACAATGGCCGAAACCCGGCCGATGGAGGGGAAATGGCTACCGATCCGCGTGCAGTGATCGACCGCGCACCGATGTCCCGGTTCCAATGGGGCGTGGTCGCGACGATGGTCGGATTGAACGCGCTCGACGGGTTCGACGTGCTGTCGATCAGCTTCGCCTCCCCCGGCATTGCCGCCGACTGGGGCATCGACCGCGCGCAGCTTGGCATTGTCCTGTCGATGGAGCTGGTCGGGATGGCGATCGGGTCGCTGTTCCTAGGCGGGATTGCCGACCGGATCGGACGGCGCGCGACAATCCTGTCGTGCCTTGGCATCATGACCGTAGGGATGCTCGGCGCAGCGAGCGCGGGCGGGGTCTCTTCACTGATGCTCTGGCGCGTCCTCACCGGCCTTGGCATCGGCGGGATGCTCGCGGCGACCAATGCGGCGGTGGCGGAGGCGGCGAACGCCAAGCATCGCTCGCTCGCGGTAGTGCTGATGGCGGCGGGCTATCCGGTCGGGACGATCATCGGCGGGTCGATCTCGGCGGTGCTGCTGTCGATGTATGACTGGCGCGCGGTGTTCGTGTTTGGCGCGGTCTGTTCGATCCTGTTTGTGCCTTTGGTGCTGTGGCGCGCCCCGGAATCGGTCGCGTTCCTGATGCACAAGCGTCCGCCCAACGCGCTGGCGCGGATCAACGCCAACCTTGCGCGGATGGGCCATCCGCCGATCGACGCGCTGCCCGAGCCGGACGTGGTGACGTCACGCAAGGCACCGCTGGTCAATCTGTTCTCGCCCGGATTGATCCGACCGACGATCCTGCTGACGCTCGCCTATCTGGCGCACATCATGACGTTTTACTTCATCCTCAAATGGATCCCGAAGATCGTCGTCGACATGGGCTTCCCGCCGCCCGAGGCCGCAGGCGTGCTGGTGTGGGCGAGCATCGGCGGCGCTACGGGCTCGCTGATCCTGGGGCTGCTGACCGGCAAGATCCGGCTGCTCGCGCTTACCGTGGTCGCGATGCTGCTGTCGACGGCGCTCGTGATCCTGTTCGGACAGGGGCAGAATGACCTAGCCGGGCTGTCGATGGTTGCCGCAGCGGCAGGCTTTGCCACCAATGCCGGCGTGGTC
>JBHYGP010000265.1:0-3796 GCA_051858935.1 Sphingomonas sp. | reverse complement strand
CCTCGGTCGAGATCGCGAATCGGGTCTTGTCGATGATCTGCTTCAGCGTTTCGGCCGGCAGCTCGAACACCGTGGGCAGTTCGCCCTCCGCGATCACCGGGAAATCGTCGCGCGGCAGCGTGCCGAGCTCGAACTTCGCGCGGCCGGCATTGACCTTGATCTTGCCCTCGGCCGCAGTCAGCTCGACCTGCGCGCCCTCAGGCAGCTTGCGGGCGATGTCGAACAGCGTGTGCGCGGGCACGGTGATCGCGCCGGCCTGATCCACCGCCGCTGGCACCGTTTCATCGATCTGCAGGTCGAGATCGGTCGCCATCAGGCGCAGCGATCCATCGAGCGACGCCTCGATCAGGACGTTGGACAGGATGGGGATGGTATTGCGTCGCTCGACCACGGACTGGACGTGGCTGAGGCCCCGAAGGAGCGTGGCGCGTTCGATCGTCGCTTTCATGTGTGTTCCAAACCCCCGGGCGGTCGCCCAAATTCAACAGACGGCGCGTGGATTGCCGTCGGAAGTTCAAGCTATCCTTAACGCGAAAAAGGGCCGGAGCAAGCGGCTCCGGCCCTTCGTCGCATTCATTTGTGGACAGGCGAGCCGTCAGAAGCGGAAGCCGACGCCCACCGCGATCTGGTGACGATCGGTGTCGATGTCGAAATCCTCGGTGATCGTGCCATTGTCATATTCGAAATTGGCGTTCGAATAGTTGGAGTAGCGATACTCCAGCTTGGCATAGGTATTGGTGCCGATCGCCTTCTCGACGCCCGCGCCGATGCGCCAGCCGTCCAGCTCGAAATTCTCGCGCAGCTCGGTCGTGCCGTCGGTCGCGAGCACGTTCAGCCGGGCATTGGTGTAGCCGCCCTTGGCGTAGATCAGCGTGGTCGGCGAGGCGAGGACGCCGGCGCGCAGGCCGACATAGATGTCGCGGCCGGTGCCGACTTCACCGAAGCCGAAGAAGTTGGGATCGGTCGAGCGCGCCTCAACCTTGCCGGTCGAATCGGACAGTTCGGCCTCGACGCCGACCACTGCGCCACCGACGCCGATGTCATAGCCAAGCTCGACGCCGTACAGGAAACCGTCGACATTCTGGTCGTCGCCATCAATGTCACTGTCTTCGGTGCTGCCCGGACGGATGATGTCATAGCCGCCGACGACGCCAGCGCGGAAGCCGGTGAAGGTCGGATCGGTGTCCTGGGCGAAAGCCGGTGCGGCGATCACGGTCGATGCGGCCAGCGCGGCGGCAATTGCGATACGCATACTCAAAACTCCTTTACTCAACCCGTACGCGGGTTGGGGGCTCTAATGGCGCTGCGCCGCACAAGTTGCATGAACCTCAAATAAACGCGGAAAACCGTTGCTTTTCTGCCACAGGGCACCCAATCATGCGGCCATGCGAAAGGGTCGGGATTTTATCGCCAGACACGGGGAGACGGTGTTCAACGCCGCGCGGCGGTTGCAGGGCGAGTATCCGCACACCCCGCTGACCCGCGCGGGCTTTGCGCAGGCGGACGAGATGGGAAGGGCGCTTGCCGATCAACTCGGGGCTGCCCCTCCGCTGACCTTGTGGGCATCGAACACCGGTCGCGCGCTGCAGACGCTGGCGGTGATCGCCGAGCATCTCGACCTCGATTGGCACCAAGCACGACAGGATGCGCGGTTGACCGAGATCGGCATGGGCTGCTGGGGTGGGCGCTATTATTCCGATCTGATCGCGGGCGATCTGCCGGTCGTGGCGCCAACAGGGCTGCTCCATCCCGCGCCCGATGGCGAAACCTATCCGCAGATCGCCGAGCGCGTTTCCGCCTGGCTTGCCGAGACCGATGACGATCCGGGCGACCGGCTGATCATCATGCACGGCATTTCCAGCCGCGTGCTGCGCGGGGTGATGACCGGGCAGGACGTGCATCCCGAATTCGCGACGCCGATCGCGCCGGGCCTGCCGCAGGGGTCGGTCGTGATGATCGAAGACGGGGTGGAAACAGTGGTGCATCTGGGCAGCGGGCGCGCGCCCGTATGATCGCGCTGCTGCTCGCCACCGCGCTCGCCGTGCAGGGGCAGGGGCGCGAATCGCTCGGCATCTTCGACGGTTGGGGCGCATTTCGCGACGCCGCGCCCGCGCGCTGCTACGCGATCGGGCAGCCGGTGCGGGGCAGGGCGGGGGCGTTCGCCAGTATCGCCAACTGGCCACGATCGGGTGCGCGCAACCAGCTTCATGTTCGCCTGAGCCGGGCCCGCGACCCCCGGGCCAAGGTGACGCTGGCGATCGGCGAGCGGCGGTTCGAACTGATCGCAGGTGCCAGCGACGCCTGGGCGCCGGACGCACGCACCGATCGCGCGATCGTCGCCGCGATCCGATCCAGCCGGTCGATGAGCGTCGAGAGCGTCGCGCGGACCGGCGGTGCGTTCGCCGATGTCTATGCGCTCAAGGGCGCGGCGACTGCGATCGACGCGGCTGCCATGGGCTGCGCGCGCCGCTAAGCGACGCGCACAGGCCGGTTACTGCTGGCCGCCGGGTGTCGGGCTGGCCGCCGGTGCGGGAGCCGCAGCCTGGGGACCGTCGCGCACCGCGATAATCGCGGCCTGGACCTTGTCGCGCATCGCCGCATTGGTCTGGGCAAGCTTGGCGATATGATTGAACCGCGCCGTGTCCAGCCCAGCAGCGGTCACCGCTTCGGTGGTCTTGGCGGTCTTGTCGGTGGCGGGGATGGTGGCGTCCTTGGCCACTGCATCGGCGGCGAGCGCCGCCTTGGCGAACTTGGTGACTTCTTCATCGGTCACCGGGGCGGTCGTCGCCGCGTCGGTCTGGGGCGCGGGTGCCGCTGGAGCAGTGGTCTGGGCAAAAGCAGGGGCGGCAATCAGCATCGATGCGGCCAGCGCCGCATGGGTCAAATAGGTCAAGAGGTCACTCCAAAGCGGTTGAAATCAAAGCGTCAGAAACGCGCAAGCGACAGGGTTTCAGACCTCGGCTCCCGATCGCAACCCTTCCTCGACGGGCCGTGGCTCCCCCGGGATGGGCGGGGCATGGAAATCCGCCGGCACTTCGGCTATATCGTCGCCATGCAGACAGCCTCGTCGCCGCTCATGCCCATCCCCGGGCACATCGATCCCGTGCCCGTTCCGCGTAGCCTGAAGCCGCGCGCCGATGGGCGTATCGACCTGCTCGGTCTGTCCAAGGCCGATTTGCGCATGGCGCTGGAGACGTCGCAGCTCGAGCCGAAACAGGCCAAATTGCGCGCCAAGCAATTATGGCACTGGATCTATAATCGCGGCGTCACCGACTTCAGCCTCGCGATGATCGATCCGTGGCCCGCCGGCTATTACGGCGCCGGGGACCACTACGACAACTCGCCGCTGATCTGCCGTCCGCTGACGTTCATGCGGGCGGCGCCGTCCGAGCACGGCTACGCCCGCCCGGTCGAGGGGCTGATCGTCACCTTCGACCTGGACCAGATGGAGGTCCTCGACATCGAGGACCACGGCGTGGTGCCGCTGCCTCCGACGGCGGGCAACTACGACCCGAAGTTCATGTTCGACGAGAACAACCGGCCGGCGTTCACCGCGTTCCGTGACGATGTCAAACCCATCGAGATCACCCAGCCCGACGGGCCGAGCTTCACCGTCGACGGGTGGAAGGTGCAGTGGCAGAAGTGGTCTCTGCGTATCGGGTTCAACCCGCGCGAGGGCATCACCCTGCACGAGGTCACCTACACCGACCGCGGCCAGACGCGCCCCATCCTGTATCGGGGGTCGCTGTCGGAGATGGTGGTGCCCTACGGCGACACCGCACCCACGCACTGGAAC
>JBHYGP010000264.1:0-3801 GCA_051858935.1 Sphingomonas sp. | reverse complement strand
CGCGGACGATGACCGCCATTGTCTGGGTTCCCGCATTACCGCCGACCGACGCGACGATCGGCATCAGCACCGCGAGCGCCACCATCTGTTCGATCGCCCCGCCGAACAGCGCGATGATCGACGACGCGACCAGCGCCGTGAACAGATTGGCGATCAGCCAGCGGACGCGCGCGATATAGGTGTCGCGAATCGGCTCGTTGATGTCGCCATCGCCCGCGCCCGACAGCAGCAGCGCGTCCTCGCCCGCTTCTTCGGAAATGATGTGGACGATATCGTCCACCGTGATCATCCCGACGAGTCGCCCCGCATCATCGGTCACGGCGGCGGAGATCAGCGCATATTTCTGGAAGATCAGCGCGACCTCTTCCTGGTCCATGTCGACCGGGATCAGTGTCTGTTCGCGCTTCATCACGTCGGCCATCGACACCGATCGCGGGGTGCGCAGGATCCACGACAGCGCGCAGGTGCCGACCGGGTGATGCGCCGGATCGACGACGAAGATTTCCCAGAAATCGGTCGCCAGTTCCTCTTCGCCGCGCAGATAATCGAGCACATCGCCGACCGTCCAATGCTCGGGCACCGCGATCAGCTCGCGCTGCATCAGGCGGCCGGCGGACTCCTCGGGATAGGACAGCGCTTCCTCGATCGCGGCGCGATCATCAGGGTCCAGCGCGCGGAGGACGGCGCGCTGATCCTCCTCCTCCATGTCCTCGATGATCGCGACGGCGTCGTCGGTATCGAGCTCGGCGGCGATGTCGGCGACTTCGTGCGGTTCCAGCGCCTCAATCAGCGCGTCGCGCACCCAGTCGTTCATCTCGGCGAGCACGTCGCCGTCGATCAGGCCCGAGATTGCGGCGGCAAGCGCCTGACGCTGGTCGGCCGGGGTCAGCTCGACCAGGTCGGCGATGTCGGCGGGGTGGAGCGGCTCGACCTTCTCGCGCGCCGCCTCGACATCCCCCGCCTCGACCAGATCCAGGACGGTGCGGACGAAGTCGGGCGACAGCTGGTCCTGCGCGTCGTGCACGGGCGACTCAGCGGCGGCGGTCGTGGTGTCGGTCTCGTCGGTCATCGAGCCTTCCCCCGGTTTGGCGCCTCGCCCCCCTCTAACGCGCTCGAATCGCGCTGCCAATCCGCCGCATTTGCAAGCCGCGTCGCACGGCCCTAGGGGTGGGGGGTATCGTGTCCCCCTCTGGAGTACCCAATTCGATGTCCGACCTTCCGACGCGCCTTGTGATGACGCTCGACACTGGCGAGGTTCACATCCAGCTGCGCCCCGACCTCGCGCCCAAGCATGTCGAACGGATCGTCAAGCTGGCCGACAGCGGATTCTATGACGGCGTCGTGTTCCATCGCGTGATCGACGGCTTCATGGCGCAGGGCGGCGACCCCAGCGGCACCGGCATGGGCGGGTCCAAGGAGCCCAATCTGCCCGCCGAGTTCAGCCGCGAGCCGCATGTCCGCGGTGCCTGCTCGATGGCGCGCACCAACGATCCCAATACCGCGAATTCGCAGTTCTTCATCTGCCTCGACGACGCGACCTTCCTCGACGGTCAGTACACCGTCTGGGGTGTGGTGACCGAGGGCATGGAGCATGTCGATGCGCTGCCCAAGGGCGAGCCCCCGCGCGAGCCGGGCAAGATCGTCCAGGCGCGCAGCGCAGCGTAGTTTTTTCGGCTGACGCAAGACACAAGCTCGGTTCAGACCGAGTTCAACGCGGAACCGGCAGGGGCGGGACATGTTTGGTAATTCCATGATGTTTCGCTCCCTCGCGGCTGTGGCCGCGCTCACCCTCACCCTGCCCGCCGCCGCACAACAGGGCACGCTTGCGCAGGTGCAGCAGCATCTCCGCGCGACCCAGACGATGACCGCCGCGTTCAGTCAGACCGATCGCGCCGGCAAGACGCTCAACGGCAAGATGACGCTCAAGAAGCCGGGCAAGATCCGGTTTCAATATGAAAAGGGCGTGCCGCTGCTGATCGTCGCCGATGGCAGCGCGCTATGGTTCATCGACTATTCGGTGCGCCAGGTGCAGCGCTGGCCGGTCAAGGATTCGCCGCTCGGCATCCTGATGAACCCCGACGGCAATATCGCGCGCTATGCCAAGGTCCTGCCGACCGGCAATCCCGATGTGGTCAGCGTCGAGGCACATGATCCCAAGCGACCCGAATATGGCCGGATCACCATGGTGTTCGCGCGCAATGCGGCGGCACCCGGCGGGCTGATGCTCCAGGGTTGGGTTGCGCTGGATTCGCAGAACAACCGCACGACTGTTCGCCTGTCGAACCAGCGGTTCAACGCGCCCGTGAGCGACGGAGCGTTCCGCTGGAACGACCCGCGGAAAACCGGCGGCCGTCGCTGACATCGGCATTCATGTTGGCGACAGCTTTGTCGCGCTAGACCGGTCAATGCGGACGGGGCTTCGGGATTTTTCCCCCTGTTGCCCGAGGCACTACCCGTCCCGCCTGCGTGACGAACGCCAGGTCGGCCCTCGCTCCATGCCCCCGGAGCGGGGGCCTTTTGGTTTTGGGTTGGAGCAGTTCCTCTCCTGAGCTTGCTCAGGGGAGGGGGACCGCTCGCGCAGCGAGTGGTGGAGGGGTGGCCGCGCAGACGGCCGTGGGCAGCTCGGCAAATTCCGCCCTCTCCGGGGCGGCCCCTCCGTCAGCACTTCGTGCTGCCACCTCCCCTGCGGGGCAGGGGAGGGAATGAACGCTTGCAGACTCAAGCGGTGCTGCCGGGCATTGCCCCTGAGGGACGCTACCCCTAGATCAGCCGCGATGAAGATCGTCTCCTGGAACATCAACTCCGTCCGCTTTCGCATGGAGATCGTCGAGAAGTTTCTGCGTGAGGAAGCGCCGGACGTGCTGTGCCTTCAGGAAACCAAGGTGATCGACGGCGATTTCCCGCATGGCCCCCTCCGCGCGCTGGGGTACGACCATATCGTGATCCACGGCCAGCGGATGCACCACGGCGTCGCGATCGTCAGCAAGGTGCCCTTGGTCGAGGACGACCGGCTCGACTGGCAGGCGAACGGCGAGGCGCGGCATGTCGGCGTGCGGCTGCCCAATGGCGTGCGGCTGGAAAATGTCTACGTACCCGCCGGCGGCGACATTCCCGACCGCGACAAGAACCCCAAATTCGGCCAAAAGCTCGATTTCGTCGAGCGCATGACGCGCTGGTCGGAAGGGCTGGGCAGTATGCCCGTGATCGTCACCGGCGACTTCAACATCGCCCCGCTCGAATGCGATGTGTGGAGCCACAAGCAGCTGCTCGACGTGGTCAGCCACACGCCGATCGAGGTCGAGGCGCTCGGGCGGATGCAGGCGGCGAACGACTGGGTCGATCTCGGCCGTCGCTTCATCCCCGCCCCGGAGCGCTGCTTCACCTGGTGGAGCTATCGCGCCAAGGACTGGGCGGCGTCGGATCGTGGACGGCGGCTTGACCATATGTGGGCAAGCCGCGACGTCGCGGCCCAGGCGACCGCGCATCGCGTGTGCGAGCCGTGTCGGGGCTGGCTCAAGCCGTCCGACCATGTCCCGATCGTCACAGAGTTCGACTTTTGAACGCTGACGCGCCCGATCCTCGTGCCGCCGCGCGCGCGGTCGATGCGATGCGGCGCGGTTGGCCGTTCGCGGTTCGCGGGGCCGGCGGCGCACTCTCGCTGCTGGCGGTCGAGACTGCCGACGCCGCACGGCTCGCCGAGTTCGATCCGGGGATCGCCGCGCCCTTGCTAATCACATCCGGTCGCGCAGTAACGCTCAAGCTCGCCAATCAGGCGGCGGCGGCGGTTCCCGATTCGCCGGT
>JBHYGP010000263.1:0-3816 GCA_051858935.1 Sphingomonas sp. | reverse complement strand
CGAACAGCAGCACGCGGCGCTTGTTGAGCTTCGGCGCACGCCCGCGCGCGTCGAGCGGGACGTCGACGACATAGCCGACCCGCGTCGGCATCGCCGCATCGGCGCGAATCAGCGCCAAAACGTCGGCCTCGACATAGAATCGCATGCGGCCCGTCGCGACGTTCGCGGCCTCCGGCCCCTTGATTCGCGTCGAACTGCGGATGCGCGCGTCCAGGATTGCCGGGGCACCGATCACCAGATCGGCGACCGCAGCATAAGTGGGCAGCACCACGCCGGATTCGGCGACGACCTGCGCCGCAGCCTGCGGCAACAGTACCGGGGAAGCCGCACAAAATGCGGCACAAAGCGAAACGATACGGGTACGAAACATGCGTTTCATTCTACGTGAATGTCCCACACGCATACAGAAATATTTCTGCCACGTGCGGATTATACGTTTATTGCGTCCGACAAAGCGTTTGCGTCGCGCAAACCGCCGCGATAGGACTCGCGCCGCCGCCGGTCGGTCTTGCGATTGTCCGACCGGGAGAGCCACGCCGATAATGATGCCAGGGTGCCGGGCAACGGCGCGGCGAATGAAGGAGTTTAGTTGCTGAATGGCCTACGCAGATCGTGATGTAGGAGGCAGTCGGGTCGTGGCGATCGTGGTCGTCTCGATCATTCTCGCGCTCCTCGGTTACGTGTTCGTAACCGGGCTTGCCCAGAAGTTTATCCGGGAACAGGCGGAAGAGATGGAAGTCTTCGACGTCCAGGAACCGCCGCCCCCGCCTGAGGAAGTTCCTCCTCCGCCGCCGCCGCCTGACACGCCGGTACCGCCGCCGCCGACAACGGTCGTCGTGCAGAAGCCGATTGTTCAGGTTCCTGCCCCGCCGCCGCCGGTCAGCGTGTCGAGCGTGATTCCGCCGAGCCAGCCGCCGACGCCGCCTGCGCCGCCGGCTCCGCCTGCGCCGCCGCCGCCGCCGCCGCCGCCTGCGATCAGCAAGGCTGCAGCGGCACGTGGCAGCCCGTCCTCGTGGGTGACCAATGACGACTATCCGCCTGCGGCGATCCGCAGCGGCGACCAGGGTTCGGTCGGCGTGTCGTTCACGATCAATACGCAGGGTCGTGTCGAAAACTGCCAGGTGACGTCGTCGTCGGGGTCTTCCCTGCTCGACCGCACGACCTGTCAGCTGGTCACGCGGCGCGGTCGTTACACTGCGGCAAAGGATGCCGCAGGCAGCCCGATCACGTCGCGCGCGTCGCTGCGCTTCCGGTGGGTTCTCCCGGAATAAGGTTCTTCATCCAAGGCTATTCCCGGCAGCGCCGGGGCGATCATTCTATCAAGGGAAACTAGTCAACATGTTCACCACCATCATCGCCGGAGCCGCTGCTGCCCCGGCCCCCGCTGCGAACTTCGACATCCTGCACGCGATGAACGAAGGCGGCGTGATCGCATGGGGTACCGCGATCATCCTGACCGGCATGCTGTTCTTCTCGCTCTACATCCTGTTCACCAAGGTGTTCGAGCAGCAGAAGGTGCTGAACCAGTATAAGCGCGTCCGCGTCGCGTTCTGGCAGGCCGGCAGCCTGCGCGAAGGCGCTGCGAAGCTCGAGAAGAACTCGGCCTATCGCCAGATCGTCGACGACGCGCTGCTCGCCCAGGACCAGTACAAGGAACTGACCGATCCGATCGAAGCGCATGACTGGCTGCACGGCTCGCTCAAGCGTTCGGAAGATTCGATCAACTCGCAGCTCGGCACCGGCCTCGCGTTCCTCGCGACCGTGGGTTCGACCGCGCCGTTCATCGGTCTGTTCGGTACCGTCGTCGGCATCTTCCGCGCGCTGATCAAGATCGGTGCGGCGGGTGACGCCTCGATCGGCACCGTCGCCGGCCCGGTCGGTGAAGCGCTCATCATGACCGCACTCGGCCTCGTCGTCGCGGTTCCGGCCGTGCTCGCCTACAACTGGCTGCAGCGTCGCAACAAGACGATCGCAGAACAGCTCGGCGGCTTCTCGAACGACGTGCTCGGCTATCTGGCTTCGGACGGCCGCGTGCGCCCGACCGTGAAGGGTGCCAAGGCTGCGCCGAAGGCCCCGCCGGTCGCGACCACTGCCAAGGCCTGAATCGACTGACGACCGTGCGGCGGCGGTACGCCGCGCCGCACGGTCAACCATCGGGCCAAATGGGTCCGTGGACAGGATGCGAAAGATAGGATTGCGCCAATGGCGATGAGTGTAGGCGGCGACTCCGCCGAAGAAAAACCGATGTCGGACATCAACACGACGCCCCTCGTGGACGTCATGCTGGTTCTGCTCATCATCTTCCTGATCGCGATCCCCGTCGCGATTCAGTCGGTCGAGCTGGAGCTGCCCAAGGTGCAGTTCGAACCGACCGAAACCAAGCCGGAGAACGTGCTGCTCGCGGTACGTGCGGACGCGAACGGTACCTGCCAGGTGTTCTGGCAGATGACGCCGATCACCAGCACCGAGCTGCTGACACGCGCGAGCGAGAATCTGAAGGCTGTGGTCGATCGGATCGGTGAGGCGAACATCAAGCCGGACGACATTCCCGAAGTGCACATCCGCGGCGACGTCAACACGCCGTACAAGTGCATCGGTGGCGTGGTGTACACGATGCAGAATGCGGGCTTCGTCAAGGTCGGCTTCATCTCGCAGCCGGGCGTCGTCGTCCAGTAAGCCCGAATTTCAGGAGTACACGTCATGGCAATGAGCGCCGGCAAGGATGATGGCGAGCCGATGATGGAAATGAACACGACGCCGTTGATCGACGTCATGGCAATGATAGCCGGAAAGGATGTTGTCGAGCCTATGATTGATATGAACTCTTCGCCTTTGATCGACGTCATGCTGGTGTTGCTCATCATGCTGATCGTCACCATCCCGCCCCAGTCCCACGCGGTGAAGGTCGACCTTCCCCAGAACACGGGCGAGAATACGCCTCCCCCGGTGGAGCCGCAGAAGAACAAGATCACGATCGAGCCCGATGGCCGGATCTATTGGAACGGCAGCGAGATCAACGATGTCACGCTGCGCCAGTATCTGGACGCCAGCCTTCAGATCACCCCGGAACCGGAACTGCATTTCCAGCCCAACCCGCTGGCACGCTATGAGCGCGTCGACGAGGTGCTGGCGATCATCAAGCGGTCGGCGGTGACGAAGCTCGGCTTCGTCGGCAACGAGCAGTATCGCAACGACTTCTGATCGCTCCGGCGACCAGCAGAAGCATCAAGGGCGGCCTTCGGGTCGCCCTTTTTTGTTTTGTTTCAGTATCTTGCTGCGCAGCATTCCGATTGCAATCAACGCATTTGCTCCAATGAAACAATAGTGACATGTATGTGTCATTGAAATGTAACATTAGGAGAGAGTGCAGATGCGTAAGTTCCTCGCCTCGATTGTCCTGGCTGCGCCGCTGGCGCTGACCCCGGCGGCGCAGGCCCAGAGTGCGGACCAGCCCAACGCCCATCTCGCGATCGCAACGGGCGATTACGATCTCGCCGAGCGCCAGTTGCTGGCCGAGCAGCGCATCTTCCCGACGCGCCCGGAGGTGATGCTCAACCTCGCCGCGGTTTATGCAAAGACCGGTCGCGTGGCTGAGGCGCGCGCGATGTATCACCGTGTGCTGGCGCTCAAGCCGGTGGCGATGGACGTCACCGACGGCCAGGTCACCGCCTCGCACATGGTCGCACAGCGCGGCATCCGCCTGCTCGACGCGGCGCAAATGGCGGGGCGCTGAAGGGCGAGCATTTGCCCGGGGCCTTCGCCGTCCGCCCTGAACTTCAATCCCCCTCCCCGAAGGGGAGGGGTTAGGGGAGGGGG
>JBHYGP010000262.1:0-3830 GCA_051858935.1 Sphingomonas sp. | reverse complement strand
AGCCTTGCGCGCATCGCGATCAGCGATGCTGACGCCGAGCGGCTCGCGCCTGAGCTCAACAACATCCTCGGCTGGATCGAGCAGCTGGGCGAGGTCGATACTTCGTCCGTCGAGCCGATGACCGCCGTGATCCCCAACACGCTGCGCCTGCGCGACGATGTCGTGAACGACGGCGACATGCGCGACGCGGTGCTGGCCAATGCGCCGCTCGCCGAGCATGGCTTTTTCACCGTGCCCAAGGTGATCGAATAATGACCGACGTCACCAACCTCGGCGTCGCCGCACTGCGCGACGGCATCCGCGCCGGCGAATTCTCGGCACGCGAAGTCGCCGACGCGTTCATCGTCAAGGTGAGCGCGGCCAAGGCGCTCAACGCCTTCATCGTCGAAACGCCCGAGCACGCGCTCGCCGCCGCGCGTGAAGCCGACGCCGCGCGTGCCGCTGGCGAAACGCTGAAACCCCTGGCCGGTGTGCCGATCGGCATGAAGGACCTGTTCTGCACCAAGGGCGTGCAGACCACCGCCGCCAGCCATATGCTGGAGGGCTTCAAGCCGGTTTACGAGTCCACGGTCTCCCAGAAATTGTGGGACGCGGGCGCGGGGATGCTGGGCAAGCTGAACCTCGACCAGTTCGCGATGGGATCGTCGAACGAGACCAGCTATTTCGGCAATGTGATCAGCCCGTGGCGGCGCAAGGATGGCGGCAATGCCCCGCTCGCGCCGGGCGGTTCGTCTGGCGGTAGCTCGGCGGCGATCAGCGCGCGGCTCGTGCCCGCGGCGACCGGCACCGATACCGGCGGCTCGATCCGTCAGCCTGCGGCGTTCACCGGCATTTCGGGCATCAAGCCGACCTATGGCCGCTGCTCGCGCTGGGGTGTCGTGGCGTTCGCCTCGTCGCTCGATCAGGCGGGGCCGATGGCGCGCGACGTGCGCGACTGTGCGATCATGCTGGAGGCGATGGCGGGTTTCGACGCCAAGGACGCGACCTCGCTCAAGCTCGATGTGCCCAAATGGGAGCAGGGGCTGAGCGCCGATCTGCGCGGCAAGAAGGTCGGTATTCCCAAGGAATATCGCGTCGATGGCATGCCGGGCGAGATCGAGGCGCTGTGGCAGCAGGGCATCGACTGGCTGAAGGATGCGGGCGCGGAGATCGTCGAAGTCTCGCTGCCGCACACCAAATACGCGCTGCCCGCTTATTACATCATCGCTCCGGCGGAGGCGTCGTCGAACCTCGCGCGCTACGACGGCGTGCGCTACGGCCTGCGCGACCTGCCCGATGGGGCGGGGTTGCAGGACATGTACGCCGCGACCCGCGCCGCCGGCTTTGGCCCGGAGGTGCAGCGCCGCATCCTGATCGGCACCTATGTGCTCTCGGCGGGCTTCTACGACGCCTATTACACCCAGGCGCAGAAGGTCCGCACCCTGATCGCGCGCGATTTCGAGCGGGCGTGGCTGCAATGCGATCTGCTGCTGACCCCGACCGCACCGAGCGCGGCGTTCGCGCTGGGCGAGAAGAGTGCCGATCCGCTGGCGATGTATTTGAACGACGTCTTCACCGTGCCGTCCTCGCTGGCGGGCATCCCTGCGATGTCGGTGCCGGGCGGACTGGACAAGGACGGCCTGCCGCTCGGCCTGCAGCTCATCGGCAAGCCGCTGGACGAGCAGGGCGTGCTCAACGCGAGCTTGGCGATCGAGCAGCGGGCGGGATTCACGGCGCGGCCGGAGCAGTGGTGGTAGGATGATCCTAGACTGGATCGCCGCGCTTGGTGATTTCGGTAGCTGGCTTCCGAGATACAAACCGAGGCGATCCGACGATCAACCTGCGCGTCGTCGCTGCGTGCCCGAGAATGGGCCTCAAGCCCAACGAGTTAAACACGGACTATTTCGTCGCTCCAAGATTGGATCGAAGCAGAATGACTGAATACCGCATCAAAGGCGAAACCGGTGAGTGGGAGGTCGTGATCGGCCTGGAGGTCCACGCCCAGGTCACGTCCAACGCCAAGCTGTTTTCGGGCGCGGCGACCGCGTTCGGGGCGGAGCCGAATACGCAGGTGTCGCTCGTCGACGCGGCGATGCCGGGCATGCTGCCGGTGCCGAATATGGAGTGCATCCGGCAGGCGGTGCGCACCGGCATGGCGATCGACGCGCAGATCAACAAATGGTCGCGCTTCGACCGCAAGAACTATTTCTACGCCGATCTGCCGCAGGGCTATCAGATCAGCCAGCTCTACCACCCGATCGTGGGCGAGGGCGAGGTCGAGATTGATATCGAGGGTGAAACCAAGGTCATCGGCGTCGAGCGGATCCACATCGAGCAGGATGCCGGCAAGCTGATGCACGACCAGCATCCGCGCCTGTCCTATGTCGACCTCAACCGCAGCGGCGTCGCGCTGATGGAAATCGTGTCGAAGCCCGATATGCGCTCGCCGGCTGAGGCCGGGGCGTATCTCGCCAAGCTGCGTTCGATCCTGCGCTATGTCGGGTCGTGCGACGGCAACATGGATCAGGGGTCGATGCGCGCCGACGTCAACGTGTCGGTGCGCAAGCCCGGCGCGGAGTTCGGCACGCGCACCGAGACCAAGAACGTCAACTCGGTCCGTTTCGTCATGCAGACGGTGGAGATCGAGGCGAAGCGCCAGATCGAGGTGCTGGAGAGCGGCGGCACGATCGTTCAGGAAACCCGCCTGTTCGACCCCGATCGCGGCGAGACGCGGTCGATGCGGTCTAAGGAAGATGCGCATGACTATCGCTACTTCCCCGATCCCGACCTGCTCCCGCTGGAGTTGGACGATGCGTTTCTGGACGCGTGCCGCGCGTCGCTGCCCGAACTGCCGGACGCCAAGCGTGCGCGCTACATCGCGGCGGGCGTGACGCCGTATAATGCCGGCGTGCTGACCGCCGAGGTCGAGACGGCACGCTATTTCGACGCGCTGCTCGACGCGGGAGCGAAGGGCGCGGCGGCATCGAACTGGGTGACGTCGGAGCTGTTCGGCGCGCTCAACAAGCTGGGCAAGAGCATCGAGGACTCGCCGGTCAGCGCGGCGCAGGCCGCCGAACTTCTGGGTCTCGTCGCTGACGGCACCATCTCGGGCAGCCTTGCCAAGCAAGTGTTCGAGATCATGCTCGAAACCGGCGACAGCGCGGGCAAGATCGTCGAGGAACGCGGGCTCAAGCAGACGTCGGACACCGGCGCCATCGAAGCGGTGATCGCCGATGTGCTGGCGAAGAATCCCGGCCAGCTGGAACAGTATCGCGGTGGCAAGGAGGCGCTGTTCGGCTTCTTCGTCGGTCAGACGATGAAGGCGATGGGCGGCAAGGCCAATCCTGGCGTGGTCAACGACCTGCTGAAGAAGGCGCTGGCGGGCTGAGTGATTAGTTGGGGGGACGATGCAGTGACCCTTGGCCCACCCTCATACTGGAGCTGCACTATCCCGTTGAACGGCAGCCTGAATCCATCTTGCATGCATACTGACGCGAGCTAAGCATTCGTCTGCGCCGATGGGGAATTGATTCGGCGCATTGGGGGAATGATGTTCAAAAAGGTTGCGCTTGGCGTCGCTATTGCGATGCTTTGCTCCACGGCTGTGCCGACTGCCGCACAAGAAAAATCAGCGACAAAGCAGGGCTTTGAGCTGGCGGCGAACAGCAACAAGAAGATTCTGGTTTTTCGGCCCTCGGTGCGTGTCGGTGCGCAATCCACCGCTGGCATATTCGAGCCGAACGGAGAATGGACAGAGCGCGCAAAGGCGAACATCCAGGCCGCGCTGGAGAAGTTCCAAAAGAAGCTCGGCAATGAGGTCATAATCGCACCGGAGGAATACGGCGAGGATG
>JBHYGP010000261.1:0-3831 GCA_051858935.1 Sphingomonas sp. | reverse complement strand
GGCGTTCGCCCGGAGCATGCACGGCGGCGGCCATCGCGGCGCGCCGCGTGGCCGGGTCCTCGCTCGCGATCAGGATCACGCCGCCCGGTGCCAGTCCCTCACGCTCGATGGCAGCGCGCATCGATCCCGGCATGCCGAGATCGGCAAAGCCCCCGCCAGAGGTGCCACGATGGGTGAGATCCACCACTACGCGCGAACCGCGCCGGGTTGCGTGGGGCAGCGCCTGCGCGGCATCCAGCCAGTCGGGGCGCGCCACGACGCTGTGTACCGGGGCGAGGCCGGAAACGGTGCGGACGAGGATGCGGACGCCATCATCGTCGCGCACCAGATGCAATGCGGGAATGCCCGCGTCGATCGCGGCCTGGATCAATTGGTCGAGCGTGTCGGCGTCACCCATGTTGCTGCGCTATTGCGCTCATGTGACGCAGACGCTTCGTTTTGGTGACGTTTTTAAGTCGCCCTGGACCTCTGGATGCACGCAATCGCTTCTGGCAGAACCGCCGGATGATCGTCCCCTCCCCCGCCGCCGGATTTCCGATCGAACCCGTGATCGAACGCCTGAGCGCGCGTCCGGGCATCCAGAAAGTGCCGACGCCGAAGCTGACGCTGTTCATCCGCAAGGGGTTTCTGGACGCGGAGTTTTGCGCCGAGCTGATGGCGATGATCGACCGCGACCGGCGACCGTCGCTCGTCTCCGACTATAATGGCGACGACGTGTTCCGCACCAGCGAGACATGCGATCTGGCGGTGGACAGCACTGCGTCGCAGCGGCTCGACGCGATGATCTGCGACTTTATCGGCCTTGATCCCGCGCATGGCGAACCGTTGCAGGGGCAGCGCTATGCCGTGGGACAGGAGTTCAAGGCGCATACCGACTATTTCGAGCCGACCGGCGTCGATTTCGAGAAATTCTGCGCGGTGTCGGGCCAGCGTACCTGGACGGTAATGATCTATCTGAATGACGTGGACGCCGGTGGCGCGACGAGGTTCAAGGCGATCGACAAGTTGGTCCAGCCCGAACCCGGCAAGCTGCTGGCGTGGAGCAATTTGCGGCCGAACGGCACGCCCAATCCCTCGACGTTGCACCATGCGATGAAGGTGCGCGCGGGGACTAAGTACGTGATCACGAAGTGGTTTCGCGAGCGGCCCTGGGGGTGAACGTTCCTCCCCTGCGCCGCAGGGGAGGTGGCATCGCGCAGCGATGACGGAGGGGCGGCAGCGCAGACGGCCGAAACGGCTCGGCAAAATTCCGCCGTCTACGCGGCGGCCCCTCCGCCACCGCCTTTGGCGGCGGTCCCCCTCCCCTGAGACAAGCTCAGGGGAGGCATTGGATCAGAACTTCGCGCTTAGGCTCAGTGAGAATTTCCGGCCGACATTATAGGTGTTGGTGTCGACGCGGACATCGTTCGGGAAGGTCTGATATTCCTGATAGCGCGTCTTGGTGAGGTTGCGGCCTTCGAACTTCAGTTCGAACTCCGCGCCCGCCAGCTCGAAGCCCTGACGCGCGACGAGGTCGATGGTCAGGCCCGGCTTTTCGACGATATCGGGCAGGCGGACGCCCTCGACCACCGGGCCGCGGTTGGTGACGCGCTCGCTCGCATAGTTGAACAACATCGTCAGCTGCGAGAGCGAAGCGGTATCCTCAACCCCGATCTGGAAGTTCACCAGATGGTCCGACTGACCGACCAGCGGCCCGCCGTCGTTGAACAGCAGCGATGCCTGAACCGGTGCAGCCCCCAGGATCGGGCTGGGGACCAGCTCGCTACCGGCTTCGATCTCCGACTTCGTGTAGGTGTAGTTGCCGATCAGCACGAGCCGCTTGGTGGTGAAGAAATCGCCGCCGAGGGTGTCGAGCGCGATATGCTTCTGCGCCTCGATCTCGCCGCCCCACAGCTTGGCGCTGGGTGCGTTCGAGAAGCCCGTCTGGAGCGAGGTCGAACCCGCCGCAACGAACGCCACCGCCTCGATCGGATTGTCGATCTTCTTGAAGAAGCCCGCCGCGGTGATGCGCTGGTCGCGCGCGAAGAACCATTCGTAGCGCGCTTCGGCGTTGTACAGCTGCGAGTCGATCAGCAGCGGGTTGCCGATGAACTGACGGCTGCTTTCGAAATCCTGATAGAGCTGCGGCGCGAGTTCGCGGAACTGCGGGCGCGCAATGGTCTTCGACCCATGGACGCGCAGCTGCATGTCGGGGGCAAAGTTCCAGGTGACCGTGGCTGCGGGCAGCCAATAGTCGTTGTCGAGGCTGGTCCCCGCTACCGCGCCGGTCGGCAACACCTGCTGCTTCGCGGTCTCATAACGGACGCCAGCCGAAACGCGCAGGCCATCAGCCAGTTCGGCCTCGCCCTGCAGATAGCCGGCATGGACCTTGAGCGAGGCATCATAGGCCGCCGCGCCGGTGCCGGTCGATTCGTTGCGCAGCGTGATGCCGTAGGTCTGAAGATTATAGTCCGACAGCAGATAGTCGGGCCGCTGCTGCGACACCGCCTGGTTCACCGGACCGTTGTTCGGGCCGACGAAGCGGAAGAAGTAGCGGTACGAGGTGCGCGCCGTATCGGTATAGGCATAGCCCGCCGAAACGGTGAACGGACGATCGGTGTTGAACTCATAGGCAACGTCCGCAGCGCCGGTCCACAGATCCTCATTGAGGTCGCTGAATGCGATCGTCGCGCCGCTGGGTGCGCTGAGCGTGTTCACATAGTCGTTGACCGTCGGGCTGTACTCGTAGCGGAAGGCGCGCTCATAGGGCGCCTTGCGCTTGGTATTGGCATAGGCACCGCGCAGATCGACGTCGAGCGCACCGAAATCCAGCTCGGCCACGATCTGACTGGTGAACAGCTGGCGTTCGAACCAGTTGGTGTTCTGCGTCGCGAAAGACGGAACGCCATATTGGCCCGGGATGCCGTAATTCTCTTCGTCATACAGGCCGATGATCGCCTGCTTCAGCGTGTCATGAATATAGACGTTGGTGAAGCGGATGACATGCTCGCCGGTTTCGATGCCCAGGCCGAGCATGCCGTTGGCGATGATCCGGTTGTCGGTCGTCACCTGATTGCCGTCAGCGGCAAGGCCGCCATCGGCACCGACTGCGACCTGTTGCTTCTGCGCGCGGGTTTGCCAGCTGTTCGACAGACCGCCTGCACCGATGACCCCGATGCGCACCGCGCCGGTGTCGAACGTCTTGGCGAAGCTGGTGCCGACCGACCAGTTGGCCGGGATGTGGTTGTTTTCGAACACCACCGTGGTCGGCGCGTTCGACAGCTGCATCAGCTGTGCCGCATCGGTGATCGAGGTGCCGGCTTCGCCAGCCGCGCGGATGAAGTTAGGGACGCTGCGCTCGCCATCGTCATAGCCGAAGACGTCATGGCTGCCGCCGTCATAGGTGTAGCCGAGTTCGCTGGTGGTCGCGGTGTCGAACCCGATCGACCCCTCGATCTCGAAAAAGCCGTCGCGCGGGGCCGCGCGGGTGGTGATGTTGATCGCGCCGCCGCCGAACTCGCCGGGATAATTGGCGGAGTAGCTTTTCTGGACCAGCGCCGAGCCGACGATGTTGGTCGGGAACAGGTCGAGCGGCACCACGCGACGCAGCGGTTCGGGGCTGGGCAGCGGCAGGCCGTTGAGCAGCGACGAGGAATAGCGGTCGCCCAGGCCGCGCACATAGACGAAGCCGTTACCGACGACGCTGAGGCCGGTGACGCGGGTCAGCGCGCCGGCGATGTCGCCCTCGCCCGAGCGCGCGATGTCGGCGCTGGACAGGACGGACACGACCTGCGGCGTCGCCTTGATGACATTGGGAATGTTGCGGCCGATGACGACGATCTCTTCGCTGGT
>JBHYGP010000260.1:0-3850 GCA_051858935.1 Sphingomonas sp. | reverse complement strand
CCCAGCCGGCGTCGCGGGTGGCCTTGTCGGGCCATTCGATCCAGCTGTAGACGACGCACTCATCGTCCTTTTTGAGGGTCGCGCGGTTGTAATCGGTGACCTTGCCATCGGGCGTGTCCTCGCCCCACGCCTCGACCACGCGCAGCGCGCCGAACTCCTCGAACAGGTCGGTCATCTTCTGCGCCATCTCGCGATAGGCTTCCTTGTTCGCTGCCGGGACCGGCAGGACATAGCCGTCGATATAGCCGGTGCGGCCGGCGTCGCCTGCTTCGACGATCGCCTCGAACCCGGCAAAGATCATGCGGCTGCCGTCGAACGGCATGTCCTTCATGCCTTCAAGCGCGTTCGGGTCGCTCATCATCTTCTCATTCGCAGCGTCGCGCGTCGCCTTGTCGGGATATTCGAGCCAGCTGAACAACACGGTCTCGTCCTCTTTCAGGCCGACCGATTGCTTGAGGTCATTGATCTTCCCGTCCGGCACGTCATCGCCCCACGCCTCGACGAAGCGGGTCGCGCCCAGCCCTTTGAACAGCTCGATCGCGCCATGGGCGTGCTTGGTATATTCCGCCTTGTTCGCGGTGGGGACGGGGGTCAGGAATCCTTCGACATAGGTCATGGCTTCTCTCCTTCGGATCGGTTCACGCGGGGGCGTGTTCGGGTTTGAAATCGGCGAGTTGCGCCGACAGCGCGGCCTTGAACGCGGGTCGGGCGATGGCGCGTTCGAGATAGGCGAGCAGCACCGGCCGGTCGGCGAGCAGCCCGCTGCCCTCCGCCTGTCGCAGCACGGTCGCCATCGCGATATCGGCGATGCTGAACTGCCCGGCGAGCCACTCGCGGTCGCCCATCGCGGCGGCGAGCCGGTCGAGCTTCTGCTCGATGTCCGCGATCAGCGAGGGGCGGCGCAGCTCCGCCCATTGTTCGCCCGCCGAGAAAATCTCGACATTGCCGAGTTCGAACAGCATCGGCTCGACGCTGTTATAGGCGGCGAACAGCCAGCTTTGCGCGTCGGCGCGGGCCTGTGGATCGCGCGGCAACAGCCGTTCGTCGCGTTCGCCAAGGTGCAGCAGGATCGCGCCGCTCTCGAACAGATGGACGCCGCCATCGACCAAAGCGGGAACCTGTCCCCAGGGCTGTTCGCTGAAATAGTCGGCGGGCCGGTTGCGCGGGTCCATCAGCCGCATGTCATAGCGCAGGCCGATCTCCTCGCACGCCCAGCGCGGGCGCAGGTCGCGGACGAACCCCTTGGCGAAATCGGGCACCCAATCGAACCCGGTAATCTCGATGGTCATCTTGCCTCTCCTTGTTCGGGTCGGTTCAGGCGTCGCCTTCCTTGCGATGCCCCTTGAGCAGCGCGACCACCGCCATCGCGTGGCCATGGCCCAGCCCCAGCTCGTCCTTCAGTGTCGCGACGATCGCCATTGGCTTGATGCCGGGCGCAAGCGTGCCCCCGTCAGTCCAGGCCCGCTCGCGCCCCATCGCGCGCAGGTCGGCGGCGGTTTTGCCGGTCTTCTGCTCGATCGTGTTCAAATATGCCTGAAACGACATGCTCGGTCTCCGGTCAGGCGGTGCCAGCGGCGGCGGCTTCGATTCCGGCGATGTCGATCTTGCGCATCGTCATCATCGCCTGCATCGCGCGTTGCGCTGCGGCCTTGTCGGGATTGTCCCACACCAGCTCCATCAGCCGGTCGGGCGTCACCTGCCAGCTCACCCCCCATCTGTCCTTGCACCAGCCGCACATGCTCTCCGCGCCGCCATCGGCGATGATCGCGGCCCACAACCTGTCGGTCTCGGCCTGATCGGGCGTGTGAATGATGAAGCTCATCGCCTCGCTGTGCTGGAACATCGGGCCGCCGTTGAGCAGCAGATAGCGATGCCCCGCCAGTTCGATCTCGCACAGGATGACATCGCCCGCCTTCTGGCTCGGCGTGTCGATCGGGGTGCGTTCGGTGCGGACGATGCGGGCGTCGGGGATCAGCGAGGTATAGAACGCTGCCTGATCCTCGGCGGTGTAATTGCTCCAGATGCACGTCGTCATGCGGGTCATGGCGTCTCTCCTGGGGGGCGGGGGTCAGGCCGGTTCGTGCGCCGGTCCGTCGGGGAAGGCGGCCATCGCGGCCTCCATGTCCATGAACATCGGTTCGAAGACATGGCCGTCGGGATCTTCGAAGCTGCGCCCGTACATGAAGCCCATATCCTGCTTTTCGCGGACATCGGCCTTGCCGCCCGATGCGCCGGCCTTCTCGGTGATCGCATCGACAGCATCGCGGCTGTCGAACGACAGGCACAGCAGAACCTCGTTCACTTTCGAGGAATCGGCGATCGTCTTGTGCGGGATGAAGGTCGCGTAGAAATCATGGCCGAGGATCATCAGCGTGATCGTGTCTGACCACTGCATCGCGCTCGCCATGTCGTTGCTGAAGCGCGGGTCCTTGGTGAAGCCGATCGCTTCGTAAAAAGCGGTCGATGCCGTGACGTCCTTCACCGGCAGGTTCACGAAAATCATCTTGGCCATCACGCTTCTCCTTGGATGCGTTCGGGAAACTCAGCGGTTCCGAATCGCTTGCTTGATGTTGATGCCCCTTTGAGTTATTAAAAGCAACTATGAAGTTAGAAAAAGTGACTCATATTTTTAAGCTGCGGAAATCGCAGTGAAAAAAGAACGGCGGCGCTGGTATGACGACGCCTGTGGCACGGCGATGGCGCTGGAGCTGGTGGGAGAGCGCTGGTCGCTGATGATCGTGCGCGAGCTGATGTTCGGCCCGCGCCGGTTCAGCGAGATCAAGGCGGCGCTGCCCGGCCTGTCGGCGAACGTGCTGACCCAGCGGCTCGAGGGGCTGGAGGAATCGGGCATCCTCACCCGCCAAAAACTTCCCCCGCCGGCCAGCGCTCAGGTCTATGCGCTGACCCCCTGGGGCCATGAGGCCGAAAAGCCGATCCAGCTGCTCGGCGCATGGGCGGTGCGCTCGCCCGAACATGATCCGACGCTGCATCTCTCGGCTGCCTCGGCGATGATGTCGCTGCGGACCATGCACAATCCGGCGCTCACCGGCGACCTCGATTTCGTCATAGGGTTCCGAATGGGCGACGACATGTTCGTCGGGCGCTACAATCGCGACGGGATCGAGCTGAAACGCGGCGATCCGGCGGGCGCGGACGTGATCTTCAACGGCCCGCCGACCGCGATCGCCGGCGCAGTCTATGGCGGCGCGCTGGCGGAACTGGAGGCTGCCGGAATCCTCAGTATCGAGGGCGACCATGACCTTGCCGAGGCGTTCGTCACCCGCTTCCCGCTGCCCAAGAAGTGGAGCGAGGACTGAACCCCAGCTTGCGGTGCGGGGCGCGAGCCGATACCGCACCGCAAAAGACCTGTCCCGAGTCCGAAAGCCCCATGACCAGCATCCCCAACACCCAGCCCGACAGTCGCGAGACGACGATCATGGAAGCGCCTGACAAGAGCGTCAGCGTGCGCGACCTGTTCGGCATCGACATCGACATGGAAGTTCCGGCGTTCAGCGAGGCGGACGAGCGCGTCCCCGATCTCGACCCGGCCTATGTGTTCGACGGCGACACCACGCTCGCGATCCTGGCCGGCTTCGCGCACAACCGCCGCGTGATGATCCAGGGCTATCACGGCACCGGCAAATCGTCGCACATCGAACAGGTCGCCGCGCGCCTCAACTGGCCGTGCATCCGCATCAACCTCGACGCGCATATCAGCCGCATCGACCTGATCGGCCGCGACGCGATCGTGCTGAAGGACGGGGTGCAGGTCACCGAATTCCGCGAAGGCCTGCTGCCCTGGGCGCTCCAGACCCCGACCGCGCTCGTCTTCGACGAATATGATGCGGGC
>JBHYGP010000259.1:0-3870 GCA_051858935.1 Sphingomonas sp. | reverse complement strand
GACACCGCAGCTGCACCATGCGCTGATGCTGAGCCATGGTGTAACGTCGGTACGCGACATGATGGACTGCGCCGCACCGCGCGATCCGCTGGTCGCCTGCATCACCGACAAGAAGCGATGGAGCGCAGAGGCGGAAGCTGGCGAGCGCGCAGGGCCGCGCTACGTCAGCTTCGCGAGCTTCTACTTCGACGATCCGGCGATGACCGCTGATGAAGCGCGGCAGCGTGGCGAGAGGTTCGTGCGCGCCGGGGCGACCGAACTTAAAGTCTATAACCGGATTTCGCTGCCGGCGTATCGAGCGCTCACCGAAGTTGCATCCCGCCACGGCGTCCCAATCGCCGGACATTTGCCGCGCGCCGTACCGTTGCAAACCGCGCTGACGCTCGGGCAGCGGCGGTTCGAGCATGCACGATTGCTGCCGGATTCATGTGGCCCGGCCATCGATTATCGACAGCCGGCCATGCAGCGCACGCGCGCTACGCTGGCCGGGTTCGACCCACAACGCTGCGCCATTCTCCTGCGACAGATGGCCGCAGTCGGAGCGGTACTGGTTCCAACGCATGTCACGCGCGAGGATGATGTACGCGCGCATGCCGGGACCGCGCGTGGGCTGGAATGGCTAGACCCATTAAGTCGCTGGGCTTGGAACGACGATGCGGCAGGAACACGTGCGGCCTATCCCGGTCAGCAGGGCGCTGCGGCGCTAGCGGCCTATCACCGCCGCGGCGTGGCCCTAACCGGCGCAGCACATCGCGCGGGCGTCAGGGTGCTGGTCGGAACGGACGTTGTTCCGGCCGGGCCGCGTTATCATGATGAGCTCGGGCTGCTCAGGGAGGCAGGGCTCTCGCCTGCACAGATACTGTACGCCGCGACATTGTCCGCCGCGCGGGTTTCCGGGCGCAACCGGCAGCTGGGTAGCATTGCCCCCGGCAAGACGGTCGATCTGGTACTACTCGGCGCGAACCCGCTTCAGGATATTGCGGCGACCCGGAACATCGACGGCCTGATCTTCGGCGGACGGCACTATCGTCGCCCCGACCTTGCCGCACTCAACCGCTTTACCGTCAATCAGGCCAATCATCCGGCGAACTGGGCAAAGATGCTGTGGGGGTTTCTCACTAGCCCTTCGGCCGCCGAGCTTTGAAACCACCCGGTCGAACGCGCACCCCGAATCAGGCCTCGAGCTGCCGCATCAGGCTGCGCACCGCGCCGTCGATCTCGCTGTCGGTGCCGCGCAATTCCTCGATGCGGCGGACGGCGTGGATGACGGTCGAATGGTCGCGATTGCCGAACTTGCGGCCGATTTCGGGCAGCGAGCGCGTGGTCAGGCGCTTGGCGAGATACATTGCGATCTGGCGCGGGCGGGCGATCGCCACCGCGCGGCGCTGGGACACCAGGTCGAGTTGCTTGAGATCGAAGTGCGACGACACCGCCTTCTGAATCTCGTCGATCGTCACGCGGCGCTGGCTGCCGCGCAGGGCCTCGCCCAGCACGCTCTCGGCGAACGCGATCGTCACGACCTCGTTGTTGAGCTGCGAATAGGCGACGAGGCGGTTGAGCGCGCCTTCCAGCTCGCGCACCGAGGAACTGATCCGCGTCGCGAGCAGGTCGAGCACCTCCGGCGGCACCGCGGCACCCGCCATATCCTCAAGCTTGCGGTCGAGGATTGTGCGGCGCAGGCCAAGTTCGGCGGGCTTGATATCGGCGGCAAGGCCCGAGCCAAGGCGCGAGGCCAGGCGAGTCTCGATCCCCTCAAGCGCGAGCGGGCTGCGATCGGCGGCGATCACCAGCCTTTTGCCCTCGCGCATGAACTCATCGACCGTGTGGAAGAATTCCTCCTGGGTCGATTCCTTGCCCGCGATGAACTGGAGGTCGTCGATCATCAACAGGTCGACGCCGCGCAGCCGCGCCTTGAAGGCGTAGGTATCCCGCTCACGCACCGCGCGGACGAATTCGAACATGAAGCGCTCGGCCGGCATGTAGATCGCGGTCGCATCCGGGCATGCATCCATGAACGCATGGCCGATCGCGTGCATCAGGTGCGTCTTGCCCTGGCCGGTATTGCTGTGGAGGTAGAGCGGGCTGAAGCGCGGCTTGCCCGGCTCCGCCAGCGCCTTGGCCGCGTTGAACGCCAGCCGGTTGGACGTGTCGACCACGAATCGGTCGAAGGTGAAGCGCGAATCGAGGTTGGGACGCTCGCCCGCTCCGGCCGGGGCCGAGGGCGCGGCGGGCGTCGCCGCTTCGGCCACGGGGGCCGCTGCGGCAAGCTCACGATTCGCACGCGCGTCGACCGTCTCGATCGATACCGTGCGCACGCCCGGAAGCTGCGCACGGAATTCCATCATCAGACGGTCGGCGTAGTGATTCTTGACCCAGTTGGTCATGAAGGCGGACGGCAGGCCAAGACGCACGGTTTCGGCGTCGTCGCCGGGAATCAGGACAATCGGCTTGAGCCACTGGTCGAACAGCCGCTGCCCTGCGGAAAGCCGCAGATTGCCGCGTACGCGTGTCCAGGCCTTGGCTTGATCCATAGTTTCCGTTGCCCCTCAATTGCCAAACACCCACATGCGCGCGCGGCGCGCATGGACTCCCCCCGACGCGAAGGGGTTTCCTTCGCGCAAATCGCTCAGGCAACAGCCTCCCTCAGCCGGAATCACATCCGCACTTGGTTGGCGACCTTCGCTGAATCCGCCGACGTGAACGCCGTGGCGGAGGTGCGTTTTAGGGACGCTTTTCTGAGTCGATCAAGAGGGAGGCATGTAAAGAATCTGAAATAAGTAGGCTTGACTCACCGCCAGCCCCGGAAATGCGTTATCTCAGCTATAACATACTGTTTTAGAGATATTTTTTAGAATCGTTACATCGACGTTACAGTGCGACTCGTTGCGTTTCCGCGATTCGCGGATGGTCCCGCGAAATTGGTCTGGTCACAAAAGAAAAGCCCCGCCGGCGCAACGCCGGCAGGGCTATCCGAATCTTGCGTCGTGTCGGCTTAGCCGAGTGCGGCGAGCCGCTTGGTCAGGCGCGAGAATTTGCGCGAGGCGGTGTTCTTGTGAACCACGCCCTTGGCCACGCCGCGTGCCAGTTCCGGCTGCATCGCCTTGAGCGCGGTTTCCGCTGCGGCCTTGTCACCGCTGGTCAGCGCGCTTTCGACCTTCTTGACGAAGGTGCGGATGCGGCCGACGCGGGCGCCGTTGACTTCGGCGCGACGGTCGTTGCGGCGGATGCGCTTCTTGGCTTGCGGCGTGTTCGCCATGAATCTTCGTTCCTGTTTTCGATGCGAAAAGAGGCGCGGATTTCCGTCCCACGCCTCGGGAAAGCGCGCCCCTTAGCGAGGGCAGGCGATTCGGTCAACCTTTTGCGGAGGAAAACCGGGCATTAACGCTGGCATTTCGGACACCAGAAGGTCGAGCGCCCACCCTCGGCATAGCGCGCGACGGTGCCGCCGCATTCGCACGGTTCGCCCTCGCGACCATAGACTTTGAACTGTTTGGAAAAATAGCCGAGCTCGCCATCGGGCTGGGCATAGTCGCGCAGGGTCGATCCGCCCGCTTCGATGGCCGATTCGAGCACCGCGTGAACCGCCGCGACCAGCCGCTGCAGTTGCGGCCGGGTCAGCGATCCGCCGCTACGCTTCGGCGAGATGCGCGAATCGTGCAGTGCCTCGCACACATAGATATTGCCCAAGCCCGCGACGATGCGCTGGTCGAGCAGCAGCAGTTTGATCGAGGCGGTGCGCCCGGCCAGCGCGTGGCGCAGGTGATCGGCGGTGAAGTGCCGCCCCAGCGGCTCCGG
This sequence comes from Sphingomonas sp., assembly GCA_051858935.1. GTDB lineage: Bacteria > Pseudomonadota > Alphaproteobacteria > Sphingomonadales > Sphingomonadaceae > Sphingomonas. The sequence continues at coordinate 75 of JBHYGP010000259.1, read as the reverse complement.
CCCAAGCGCGGCAAAAGGTGGCCACGCGCCGACTTCGGCTGTCGGAACGAGGTCGACCGAGCCGAATCGCCGCGC
>JBHYGP010000258.1:0-3872 GCA_051858935.1 Sphingomonas sp. | reverse complement strand
ATCCTCCCTCGATCCGGCGAAGAAACACGACAAGCCGCTTGAACGCCATATGAATTCGTCCGCTTCACAGCCGCGCCTTGCCCGCTAGAGTCCGCGCGATTCGACGGGGGATTGCGTAACATGATTATCGGTATCGACCTCGGCACCACGAACAGTGCCGCGGCGGTCTTTCGCGACGGGGCGGCGGAGCTGATCCCCAATCGGCTCGGGCATATGTTGACCCCTTCGGCGGTGAGCATCGACGCCAATGGCGACGTCATCACCGGCCTCGCCGCGCGCGAGCGGATGGCGAGCCATCCCGACGTCACCGCCACCGCGTTCAAACGCTATATGGGCACGCAGCGCACCACCCGGCTGGGCAAGCGCAGCTTCGCCCCGGAGGAATTGTCCGCGCTGGTGCTGCGCAGCCTGAAGGCCGATGCCGAGGCGTTTCTGGGGCAGGAAGTGACCGAAGCGGTGATCACCGTCCCGGCCTATTTCAACGACAAGCAGCGCAAGGCGACGCACCGCGCGGGCGAGCTGGCGGGGCTGAAGGTCGAGCGGCTGGTCAACGAACCGACCGCCGCGGCGCTCGCCTATGGCATCCACCAGCTGGCCGATGAATCGCGCTTTCTGGTGTTCGACCTGGGCGGCGGCACGTTCGACGTGTCGATCGTCGAGATTTTCGAGGGGATCATCGAAGTCCGCGCCTCGACCGGCGACAATCATCTGGGCGGCGAGGATTTCAACGAGCTGCTGGTGAGCCTGATGCGCGACGCGCATGCCGGCGATTTCGGCACTGCCGGGCGCGGCGACGATGCGCTGCACCAGAAGCTCCGCGAAGCCGCGGAGCGCGCGCGCCGAACGCTGAGCAGCGCGGGCGAGGCGGGGATGCGGATCGTGTGGAACGACGCCGAATATCGCCATCTGGTCACAGCCGCCGCTTTTGAAGAAGCGGCCAAGCCGCTGATCGACCGGCTGCGCGAACCGGTGCTGCGGTCGATGCGCGATTCGGGGATCAAGAGCGCCGAGCTGAGCGAGATCATCCTGATCGGCGGCGCGACGCGGATGCCGGTGGTGCGCAGCGCGGTGACGCGCATGTTCGGCCGCTTCCCCAACGCCACGGTCAACCCCGACGAGGCGGTGGCGCTGGGCGCGGCGGTGCAGGCGGGGCTGAAGTCGCGCGATTCGGCGCTCAAGGAAGTCGTGGTCACCGATGTCTGCCCCTATACGTTGGGGGTGGAGGTCGCCCGGCGCCTGCCCGGCGGCGGGATCGAGGACGGGCTGTTCGCGCCGATCATCGAACGCGGCACGGTGATCCCGGCGAGCCGGATGCACACATTTAGCACGATGCACGACAACCAGACCAAGGTCGAGTTCGGCATCTTTCAGGGCGAGGCACGGCTGGTGCGCGACAATGTCGAGATCGGGCGGACCACGGTCCAAGTCCCGCGCGCCAAGGCGGGGCAGCCGGTCGATGTCCGCTTTTCCTACGATATTTCGGGATTGCTGGAGGTCGATATCGTCGTGCCCGAGAGCGGCGAGACGGTCAGCCTGACGATCAACGACGGCAATGTCGCCGACGCCGCCGCGCTCGAAAAGGCACGCGCGGCGCTGGCGGGGCTCAAGATCCATCCGCGCGACGAGGCGGAGAACAAGGCGGCGATCGCGCGCGGCGAGAAATGCTTCGAGAATTTCCTCGGCGAACAGCGTTACTGGGTGGGGGAGGTGATCGCCCGCTTCACCGCCGCGCTGGAAAGCCAGGACCCGCGCACGATCGAGACTGCGCGCAAGGAACTTCACGCCGCGCTCGACCAGCTTGAGGGTGAGACCTTTCTGTGAACCAATGGTGGCAGGTGCTGGGTGTGCCGCGCGGAAGCGACCGCGCGACCATCCGCCGCGCCTATGCCGTCAAGTTGAAGGCCACCAATCCCGAGGATGATGCCAAGGGCTTCATGGCGTTACGCGAAGCCTATGAACAGGCGTTGCGCTGGGTCGAATATCAGCATTTCGACAATTGGGACGATGCGGATGACGAGGCGGAGGTCGAGCCGCCCGCTGACGATCCGATTCCTGTCCTTGTCGCCGCCGACGAGCCGCAGGCATTCGAACCCGTGCTGCCGTTACCGCCCGATGCGCCGCCGGCTCCTTCGGTTGCGCCCGACCCGTTCGAAGCGGCGCGCGCCGCCGATGCCGCCGAACTTGAGCGGCTGCTCGCCGAACTCGACGCGGGGCTGCGCGGGCCGTGGTTCAAGGATCGCGAGGCACTGCGCGCGACGTTCGAAGCGGTGATGGCCGCCCCCGCGCTGATGGAGATCGATCGGGGCGCGCGCACCGAATACCGCCTCGCGGCGCTGATCGCCGACACCATCCCGCGCAGCGACGCGATCCTGCAACCGGCGATGGCGGCGTTCGGGTGGGAGGGGGAGGGCAACCACCCGCCTGCCGTGTGGTCGCTGCGGGCACGCCTCGACGAATGGCGGCTGATCGCGTCGTTCGGACGTGGGGATCACGGGTTGGGCGCGGGCTGGCGCGCGCTGATCGACGGCAAGGCGGCCAATTGGCGCAGGCGGATTGCGGCGTTGCGTCCCGGTATCACGGGGCAAATTCGCCAGCTCTTCGACCTTGCCGATTATGAGGTGCCGGGGATCGCGCACAGCTTCCACCCCAAGGCAGCGGAATGGTGGCGCGCGCATCTCGACGCGCCGCGCTTTGGGTTTGCCGAGGTGTCGCTGCTGCTGATCGGCACGCTGGCGGCGGGGCTGTTCGCGCTGGTCGGCGCGACCCCCGCACTGCGGCTCTGGGGCGCGGTCGCGGCCGGTACGACGGGGGTGGTACTCGCGGCCCTGCACTGGCGCTACGTCACCCCGATGCGTTGGCGACGGGCGCAAGGGCAGGTGGGCACGCCCGGCGGCTTTGGCTGGCGTTTCGGCCTGTGGCTGGTGGTCACCCTGACTGCGATCAGCCTGCCGGTGAGCCCGTGGGTCGCGGGAGGGATTGCGGCGGCCGCATTCGCGCTGGCGCTGACCATCTTCGTGCTCGACAGCAGCGAGGGGGGTGGGGGCGGGGTACCGTGGCGGCGGGTGATCATGCTCGGGGTGGTGGGTGCCTTTGTCGGCCCGGCCTTTGCCGCGATGCGGGTCGATGAGCAGGCGCTGGTGCTGGTGTTCGCCGCGTCCGCCGGACTGGTGGGGCTGTCGGCGCGCATGGCGATTGCCCGGCTGATTGCGCCACGCCCGGTCCTGATCGCGCTGGGCCTGTTGTTCGCGCTGATCCTGGCCGCGATCATGCGAAGCGACGGGCAGCCGGGAACGCCGCTGATCCCCTGGGGCGCGGCGGCGTGTACGGGACTCGTTCTGATGAGCGGGCTGCGTGCCGGCGATCCCAATGGGCGCGGCGACGGGGTCGCCAGCCTCGCCAACATGCTGCTGTGGGCGATGCTCGTGGTCGCGGCGGTGCTATCGGTTCCCGACAAGCCCGGCGGCAATGGCCTGCCACCACCGATTTCGGTGGTTCCCACCGATCCGATGAAGGCGCTGGAAGCGGTCGAGCCGGGCTTTCGCGAGGTGAAGACCGGCAATCCCAAGCTCTATGCCGAGGTCGCGGCGGTGCGAACCGCGATGGCGAACGGGTCGCGCGATCCATACACCGGGTCGAAGGAGATCGACCGGCTGGTCAACGCCGCCTATCAGAAGCGGCTCGCGCTCGCCTCGGCAACGTTGCTCGCGGCGGAGATGGATATCCGCCTTGCCCGGCTGCGTGAATATCGCAGCGCCAATCCGCGCGCCTGTGCGGGCGACGCGGCCGCGGGCGATCCGGTGCTGAGCAAGCCGCTGCGCGAACGGCATTATGCCCATGCGCTGCGGGTGGCCGCCAGCAAGCCGGCGGGTATC
>JBHYGP010000257.1:0-11545 GCA_051858935.1 Sphingomonas sp. | reverse complement strand
CCGGCGACGGCAACGGCATGGCCCTGCGCGCAGGCATCGCGCTGCAGGACATGGAGTTCGTCCAGTTCCACCCGACCGGCATCTATGGCGCGGGCGTGCTGATCACCGAAGGCGCGCGCGGCGAGGGCGGCTATCTCACCAACTCCGAAGGTGAGCGCTTTATGGAGCGCTACGCCCCCTCGGCCAAGGATCTCGCCAGCCGCGACGTGGTTGCGCGGTCGATGGCGATGGAAATCCGCGAAGGGCGCGGCGTCGGCAAGGACAGCGACCATATCTTCCTGCACCTCGATCATATCGATCCCAAGGTGCTGGCGCAGCGCCTGCCGGGGATTACCGAGACGGGCAAGATCTTCGCCGGCGTCGACCTGACCAAGAAGCCGCTGCCGGTGGTGCCGACCGTCCATTACAATATGGGCGGCGTGCCGACCAACTATCATGGCGAAGTCGTGCAGCTGCGTGACGGCAACCCCGATGCGGTCGTCCCCGGCCTGTTCGCGGTCGGCGAAGCGGCGTGCGTGTCGGTGCATGGCGCCAACCGCTTGGGTTCGAACAGCCTGATCGACCTGGTCGTGTTCGGCCGTGCGACCGGCCTGCGGCTCAAGGAGCTGCTCAAGCCCAACACGCCGCACAATCCCCTGCCCAAGGGGTCGGAGGAGTTTGCGCTCACCCGCCTCGACCATTTCCGCAACGCGAAGGGCGGAACCCCGACCGCGAAGATCCGCGCCGAGATGCAGCGCACGATGCAGCGCAACGCCGCCGTGTTCCGCGACACCGCGCTGCTCGCCGAGGGCGTGACCAAGATGGACGCGGTGTATCAGAGCATGAACGATGTCGGCGTGACCGACCGTTCGCTGATCTGGAACACCGACCTGATCGAGACGCTGGAGCTGGACAACCTGATCAGCCAGGCCGTCGTGACGATCCGCAGCGCCGACAACCGCAAGGAATCGCGCGGCGCCCATATGCACGAGGACTTCCCCGATCGCGACGACGCGACCTGGATGAAGCACACCGTGACGAGCTTCGAAGGCTGGGGCGGCAAGGGCGGCGCGGTCGCGATCGATTATCGCCCGGTCCACGATTACACGCTCACCGACGAGGTCGAGTATATCAAGCCGAAGAAGCGGGTGTATTGAACCAATGTCGGAGCCCGTATGTCCTGAATGCGGCTCCGCCAATGTACAAAAGTCCTCTGCGCTGTATGAGCAGGGCATCAGCCACTCGGAAGGGCGAACCTCCGGGTTTGGCGCGTCCAGTGGAGGCAGCGTAGCCGCGTTCACGAGCAAACATGCATCAACCAATATTTCTCAAGTGGCGCAGAAGAATTCTCCGCCAAACTATGGATTTATTATCACACCAGCTCTCATATTATCCTTTCTAACATTTTTGCTACTACTCTGGATGGATGTTAGCTTTCTTTTGAACTTTTTGGTGCCGCCAATAGTATTTCTTGTCGCACTGATTTACTTGATTCGCTATGCCAAGATCGATTTCTCTGGTGACCGAGCGCGCTACGCACGCCAATGGTACTGTAAGAAGTGCGGATCGAACTTCGAACTGTGAGTTAAGCTAGCGACGGCTCGTCGCCTTCCGTTACTCGGAAACTGTCTGGTTCCGTGATTTGCGCGCGCCACACAGCGCATCCCAAATTCACCATCAAGCTGCCGAGACATTTTGAGCTCAGGGATTGAGCACACTTTCTCCGGGCATTTTGGAAGTGAGCCAAACATTTATATCGAACGGCATGGGGTCGCCGCTCGCCAACCCTTCTTTAATTGCGTCGCGCAAAGCTGCAATTCGCTGTTCCTCATCCTCAAGCAGTCGCAACCCCGCGCGGATCACCTCGCTCATCGACCCGTAACGGCCAGACGCCACCTGTTGCGCGGCGAAGGCGGTGAAATGGTCGCCCAGGGCGACGCTGGTGTTCTTGGCTGCCATGCGCGCATGTTACCAAAATCCGGTACCGGCAGCAACGCGCCCCGTCTCTTGACCTGATCGCGATCGCTAATCACCTTCACCCGGAGGGGGTGATTTGATGCGTTCGATCCTGCCGTTTGCTTTCGCGCTGCTCGCGCTTCCCGCTGCGTCCGCGCAGCAGCAGCCCTATTCCCCGCCCAAGCACACTGCCCCGCCCCCACCGGGCATCGCGCGATCGACGCCGGAGGAGGTGATTCAGCAGGCCGATGGCGGGCTCCAGATCGAACGTGACCGCACCGCCACCCACGCGCTCGCCGAGCATCGCCGTCTTACCCGCGCGCTCGCCACCCTCGCGCCGCAGCGCAAGGGGGTGGTCGATGCCTATGTCCTGTCGGTCGGCCTCGACAGCGACCCCGTGTTCGGGCGTGAAGCGCGCGAGGCGGGGAAGGTGCTCGGCCGCCGCTACGATGCGCTCGGGCGCACGATCACGCTGGGCGGCAGCGACGGCAAGGCCCCCTCCCCGCTGCCGATGGGGTCGCCCGCCAATATCGAAGCGGCACTCGCGCGCATCGCCGAACTGATGGACGAGACGGAGGATGTGCTGATCCTCTACACCACCAGCCACGGCGCGCCGTTCGGGGTGGTTTACAATGACGGCAACGAAGGGTTCGGCGCGATCTCCCCTCGCCGCCTCGCCGCCTTGCTGCGCGCGCACGGGATCGAGCGGCGGCTGCTGATCGTCAGCGCCTGCTATTCGGGTTTGTTCGTCCCCGTCCTGTCCGGTCCCCACAGTGCGGTGGTCAGCGCGGCGGCGTCGGATCGATCCTCCTTCGGCTGCGCGACTGAGAATGACTGGACCTTTTTCGGCGATGCACTGGTCAACCGCGCGCTGCGCAAGCCCCAGCCGCTCGGCAGCGCGGTGACCGAAGCCTTCGCCCAGATTGCCGGATGGGAAACGCGCGGGCGACTCAAGCCCTCGCTCCCCCAGCAGAGCATCGGGGTGGAGGTGCAGAAATGGCTTGCCCCGCTCGAAGCGCGCATGCCCAGGGTCGCGACCCAGCCGGTTGGCAAACCGTCGGTCGACAGCCTCGGCACCCCCTGACGGAACCTCCCGCTCCGCCACCTGTTACGCGCGGCATGACCGACGCCAACCGCTACCCCCTGCTCGCCGCGCCACATGTCCACCTCTCCGGCCCGGTGGATCAGGCGATGTATCACAGTTTCCGTGATCAACTCGCCGCCGCGCCCGCCGAGGGTACGCTGGTGATCGCGATCTCGACCCTTGGCGGCGACCCGGAGGTCGCGCGGCTGATGGGCGACGAGGTGCGGCTGATCCGCGACTATCAGGATCGCGAGTTGCTGTTTCTGGGCAAGGTCGCGGTCTATTCGGCGGGCGCGACCTTCATGTCGGCATTCCCGAACGACAAGCGTTTCCTGACGCGCGGCACGCGGATCATGGTGCATGAACGCATCCTCACCGCCGACATACATTTGTCCGGGCCGCTCAAATCGCTCACCGCGACACTCAAGGCCAAGCTGCACGAGATCGAACATTCGATCCGCATCGAGGAGGAGGGGTTTCGCGACCTGGTCGCCGGGTCGAAGATCGAATTCGCCGAAGTCTGCCGTCGCGCGCCGGAAAACTGGGATATCGAGGCCGAGGAGGCGCGCGACCTCGGCCTCGTGCTGGACGTAATCTAGAGCGACAACCCGCCGTCGATATCGATCCGGGCGCCGGTGATGAACGAGGCGTCGTCGCTGGCGAGGAAAGCGACCAGCGCGCCCACCTCGTCGCCGGTACCATAGCGGCCAAGCGGAATGCGGTCGGTGAATGCCTTGGCCAGATCGCCATCGGCCGGGTTCATGTCGGTGTCGATCGGCCCGGGCTGCACCGCATTGACCCGGATGCCGCGCGGCGCAAGGTCGCGTGCCCAGCCCTGCACCAGCAGCGCCACTGCCGCCTTGGTGGCATTGTACACCGCAAAGCCCGGCATCGGCGTCCAGTGCGACGCATTGCTGCCGATCACGACGATCCCGCCGCCGTCGCTCAACCGCGGAGCCGCCGCCAGCGTGCCGGCGAACACACCCTCGACATTGGTGCCGAACTGGTGGCGGAAATCCTCGATCGTCCCTTCGGTGATCGGCGCCATGTTGGCGACCCCGGCGTTGTGGACCAGAATATCGATCCCGCCCAGTGCGTCGATCGCGGCATTCACGCCGACCTGTTGCGCGTCGGCATCGGCGGCATTGGCCTGCACCGCAAAGCCGCGCCGCCCCGCCGCCTCGATTTCTGCCACCACCGCATCGGCCTTGTCCTTGCTCGCGGCATAGGTGATCGCGACGTCCGCGCCCTCTGCCGCCAGCCGTCGTGCGATCGCCGCGCCAATTCCCCGCGATCCTCCGGTCACCAGTGCGCGCTTGCCGTTCAATCGAGTGCTCATGTCAGTCTCCACGTAATTTCGCCTGGGCTTCCGGCCCGGTCCGCATCAGGTGGGAGACGCATTTCAATAGTTCAATAATCCCGAACTATTAAACTTTGAGCGCAAGAACCTATATAGACTTTGCCATGCCCAGCTTTTCCCACCCGCGACTCGAAGATGTCCCGCTCGCCACCGCGCTGCACGCGCTGGCCGATCCGGTGCGGCTGGAGATCGTCGCGAAGCTGGCGGCGGACGGCGCGATGAACTGTGCCGCCACGGTGCCCGAATGCGTCGTGCCCAAGAGCACGCGGTCGAACCACTTCAAGATATTGCGCGCCGCCGGGCTGGTGGAGACCGCCAAGGCCGGGCGCGACTATGTCAACGCGCTGCGCCGTGAGGCGTTCGACGCGCGCTTTCCGGGGCTGCTTGATACGGTGCTCGCGAACCGCACCGCCTGATCACCTTCTGTTTGCAGGGTGGGCGGCGGTTATGTATCTGACCCCCAAACACGGGCGGGGCGGTTTCCCCGTCGTCAAGGGTACGGGGTTCAAGATGGCCGATTTCGTCCTTCCCAAGAACAGCAAGATCACGAAGGGCAAGGCGCATCCGGCGCCGCAGGGGGCGGGTCGGCCACGGACCTTCACCATCTATCGCTACGACCCCGATTCGGGTCAGAATCCGCGCTACGACAAATTCACCATCGACCTCGACGATTGCGGGCCGATGGTTCTGGACGCGCTGATCAAGATCAAGTCCGAGATCGATCCGTCGCTGACCTTCCGCCGCTCGTGCCGCGAAGGCATTTGCGGGTCGTGTTCGATGAACATGGACGGCAAGAACGGCCTCGCCTGCACGACCGCGATCGAGGATATCAAGGGCGAGATCAAGATCACCCCGCTGCCCGCGATGGACGTGATCAAGGACCTCGTTCCCGACTTCACCCATTTCTACGCGCAGTACGCCTCGATCAAGCCTTGGCTTGAGACGGTGACCCCGCCGCCCTCGGGCAAGGAGCGGCTGCAGTCGCCCGAGGACCGCGCCAAGCTCGACGGGCTGTACGAGTGCATCCTGTGCGCGTGCTGCTCGACCAGCTGCCCCAGTTACTGGTGGAACAGCGACCGGTTCCTGGGCCCGGCGATCCTCCTTCAGGCCTATCGCTGGCTGGCCGACAGCCGCGACGAGGCGACCGGCGAGCGGCTCGACGAGCTCGAGGATCCGTTCCGCCTCTATCGCTGCCACACGATCATGAACTGCGCGAATGTCTGCCCCAAGGGCCTGAGCCCCGCCAAGGCGATCGCGGAGATCAAGAAGATGGAAGCCGAGCGGATCGTTTGACCCCCGCCGACCAGCATTTCACCTACCCCGACGATCCCGACCATCCGGGCTGGAAGCGTTGGGAGCTGCGTGACCCGACACGGTTCAACGCTTTCCTTGGCCCGATCCTGACCCGGATCGCGGACGGCAAGGCACTGGTGCGCATGGTGCCGGGGCGCGAACATTCGAACCTGCGCGATTCGACACATGGCGGTGCGCTGCTCGGCTTCATGGACGTCGCGCTGTTCGCTGCCGCACGCAGCTTTGGCGTGCTGAGCGCTGGCGGCGCGGTGACGCTCGACCTGTCGGCGCAGTTCATCGGCACCAGCCGCATCGGCGAGCCGATCGTGGCCGAGGTCGAGCTGCTCCGCGAAACCGGGCGGATGCTGTTCATGCGCGGGCTGGTGCGGCAGGAAGACAATGTCCTCGCCAGCTTCTCCGGCACCGTGCGCAAATCATCGCCGGTATCATGAACGTCAACACCCAACGTCCGATCGGGCCGGGGCGTCGAGGCAAGCTAAGCCCCTCCCCTTCAGGGGAGGGGTTGGGGTGGGGCCTATCCTCACACGCGCCGGTCTCAATGAGACTGAGACGCCCCACCCCCAACCCCTCCCCTAAAGGGGAGGGGCTTTCAGGGCCAAAGCCATGACCGGCGTGCTCGAACGCTATCAGGCGCTGGTCGCCGCCGGCGAGTTGCGCGCCGATGCGGATCAGGCCGCCGCGGCGCGTCGCCTCGCCCATCTCGCGCACGAACTCGAACAGGGTCCGCGCAAGGGCAGCGTGTTGTGGCGCCTCGCCCGGCGCGCGCCCGAGGCTCCGCGCGGCGTGTACATGTGGGGCGGCGTCGGGCGCGGAAAGTCGATGCTGATGGACCTGCTGTTCGGCTGCGTCCGAATCGAGCGCAAGCGCCGCGTCCATTTCCACGAGTTCATGATCGAGGTCCACGCACGGATCGCCGAGGAGCGCAAGAAGGAAGCGGGCGATCCGATCGTTCCCGTCGCCAAGGCGATCGCCGAAAATCTCCGCCTGCTCGCGTTTGACGAGATGGTCATCAACAACACCGCCGACGCGATGATCCTCAGCCGGTTGTTCACCGCGATGATGGCCGAGGGGCTGTGCGTCGTCGCGACATCGAACCGCCCCCCCGACGATCTGTACAAGGACGGGTTGCAGCGCGACAGCTTCCTCCCCTTCATCGCGCTCCTGAAGGAAAAACTCGACGTCCTGCCGCTGAACGGCCCGACCGATTATCGCCGCGACCGGCTGGGCACGATGGACATGTGGCTGACCCCTAACAGCCCGGCCAACACGGCCACGCTCTCCGCCGCCTTTTTCCGCCTGACCGATTACCCGGTCGAGGACCGAGCGCATGTGCCAAGCGAGGATCTGGCGGTGCAGGGCCGCACGCTGCACGTGCCCAAGGCGCTGAAGGGCGTCGCCGTCTTCTCGTTCAAGCGCTTGTGCGAGGAGGCACGCGGCGCGTCCGACTATCTCGCCATCGCGCGCCGTTATCACACCGTGATCATCGTCGGCATCCCGCGCCTCGGCCCGGAAAACCGCAACGAAGCCGCACGCTTCGTCACGCTGATCGACGCGCTCTACGAGCATAAGGTCAAGCTGCTGGCGATGGCCGATGCGGCGCCAATCGACCTCTATGCGGAAGGCGACGGCAAGTTCGAGTTCGAACGCACCGTGTCGCGCCTGATGGAGATGCAGTCCGAAGAGTATCTAGCGCGGGGACACGGAAGCGAATAGCGTTCGCTGATGATTGGCCGCGCAGTACCCCTTGTCGTCGCCGCGTTCGTCCTCGGGTCCTGCTCATACACGATCGACGTCCGCGCCGGATTCGTGGACGGGAAGCTGGTTTTCACCGGCGACGATACGCAAGTTCGGAGATCCGGTTGCCTCGGCGAATTTGCCATCGTCGGCGAAGACGGCGTCAACGCCTGGCGCTTCGAGGTTCCACTTGAGGTTCGGCAGGCGAAGAGCAGCTGTGGCCCCAACCTGCCGATCACTTATGGCATGGCTCCGCGCGACGCCAGGGTCGTTGTTCCGCCGCGACCACTTGTCCCTGGCAAGCTGTACTTCATCACCGGCGAGGCTGGGGATTCCTATTCAGGCGCGTTCCGCTACGAGAAGCAGACACTTCTCCAGCGTCGCGTCACCAATGTGATGCCAGACCGCGCCGCAATCAATCGCGCGCTTGGTGCCTACAATGCGGCTGCGGACCTCGAAGACGTGGCTGACACGGAATAGCTCACCCCCCCCCCCCCCCCCCCCCCGACGGCCCCCCCCCCCGCCAGATCTGCCCCCCGCCCCGTCAGGCCATAGAGCGCCACCGGCGGAAACCGGTCCTCCAGCCGCCGCTTCACCAGATCCTGCCCGATCATCGCCTGCAGCGTCAGCGACAGCGCGCGCGGCGTCACCGGGGCCAGCCGCGACTGGAGCGCGTTAAAGCGGGTCCAGTCCTCCCCCAGCCCGCCCGCCACCGGCAGCGTCCAGCGCGACAGGTCAGGTGCCTCCAGCCCCAGCCGCACCCGCGCATCCTCGATCCGCTCGCACGCCGCGCCCACCGCGCGGCCGCTATCGGTCGGCACATATTCGGGGCGCAGCGGGTGGCCATGGCCGGGATTGGGCATCACCCAGCCCTGCTCGCGCAGATAGCTGAGCGTCCGCGTCAGGCTGTTGCGCGACAAGTTGAAGCGGCGCTCGATCACGGCGAAGCGCGATCCCTGCTCGCGGCTGAGCAGCGCCAGCACGGGGATCGTCCACCGCCCCGCCGCGAGCCGCTGCAGCACCGCACTTGTCAGAACCGGATCATTCACCTGCTTGACCAAATTACCACTTACTATACAAATGGAACGATAGAGTCGGGAGGAACAGATGGCAAGCGAAGCTACCCTTGAGGCAACCAACGCCACGATCAGTTATGACGGTGGACTGACCTGCGCGCTCAGCGTCACCAGTCTGGACCGGTCGATCCCGTGGTACGAATCCGTGCTGGGCATGAAATTGCTCTACCGGATGGACGAGATCGCGTGGTGCGAGTTCGAAACCGGCGTCGCGCGGGTCAATGTCGGCCTGTCGCAGGTCGAAAGCGCGGGCGGCCCGGGCGGCGCGACGCTCACCTTCGGCGTCACCGACCTCGACGCGGCCAAGGCCGCGCTCGATGCCGCTGGCGTGCGGCAGGACGGCCCGATCAACGAAATTCCCGGGATGGTGCGCCTGCTCACCTTCTACGATCCCGATGGCAATGCGCTGATGTTCTACCAGGATTTGTCGGGCGCAGGCTGATCGCCCGAAGCTTCCACAAAACTCGAAATATCGCTTGCACGGCGGCAAATGATTCTATATTTCCACAATTATGGAAATAAAGGACGACATCGCCGCCGTCGCCGCCCTGTCTGCACTGGCGCAGGAGCATCGCCTCGCGCTCTTCCGGCTGCTGGTGCAGGCTGGCCCTGACGGCCTCCGCGCCGGTACCATCGCCGAAAAACTCGGCGTCCCTGCCTCGTCGCTCTCCTTCCATCTCGGCCATCTCAACCGCGCGGGGCTGGTCAGCCAGACGCGGCGGGGACGGTCGCTGATCTATGCCGCCGACTATGGCGCGATGAATGCGCTGCTCGGCTATCTGATGGAAAATTGCTGCGGCGGCGCGGGATGCGCGGCCCCGGCGGACCAGCCCGAAAGGAAGACCGCATGAAGCGCATGCATGTGCATGTCGGCGTCACCGATCTCGATCGCTCGATCGCCTTCTACTCCAAGCTGTTCGGCGCGGAGCCGAGTGTGACCAAGCCCGATTACGCCAAATGGATGCTGGAAGATCCGCGCGTCAATTTCGCGATCTCCGCCGGGGATCATGCCGCCAAGGGCATCGAGCATCTGGGCATTCAGGTCGAGGATGGCGACGAGCTGGTCGAAGTCTATGGCCGCCTCAAGGCTGCCGACCGTCCGGTGCTGGAGGAAGGCGCGACCACCTGCTGCTACGCCAAGAGCGAGAAGAGCTGGATCGCCGACCCCGACGGTGTCGTGTGGGAAGCGTTTCTGACCGAGGGTGAGGCGACCGTCTATGGCGACTCCCCCGCTTTGTCCGCACTGTCGGACAATGCGCGGGCCGACGCCTGCTGCGCGCCGCAACTGTCGCCGCCCGCACCAGCTCCAAAAGCCGCTTGTTGCTGAGGGTCGCGCGATGCCTGATCCAGTCGATATCGTCATCTACCACAACCCCGAATGCGGCACGTCGCGCAACGCGCTGGCGATGATCCGCAACGCCGGGATCGAGCCGCATGTGGTGGAGTATCTCAAGACCCCGCCCAGCCGCGCGCTCCTGGTCGAGCTGCTCGCCCGCGCCGGAGCGACTCCGCGCGACTGGCTGCGGGAGAAGGGCACGCCCTATGCCGAACTCGGCCTCGATGATACGGCGCTGTCCGACGACACTCTGCTCGACGCGATGATCGCGCATCCACTGCTCATCAACCGCCCGGTGGTCGTCTCCCCGCTCGGCGTCGCGCTCTGCCGCCCGTCCGAATCGGTACTCGACCTGCTCCCCGCGGCCCAGCGCGGCGCCTTCGCCAAGGAAGATGGTGAGCAGGTCGTCGATGTCGCCGGCAACCGCCTTTCCTGACAGGATCGCCATGACCGACACCTCCTCCCCGCTCGGCCTGTTCGAGCGCTGGCTCTCGCTCTGGGTCGCGCTGGCGATCCTTGCCGGCCTCGCGCTCGGCCTGATTGCGCCCGGCGTCACCACGGCGCTGGCGGGGCTGGAAATTGCCTCGGTCAACCTTGTCGTCGCGGTGCTGGTCTGGGCGATGATCTATCCGATGATGGTCGGGGTCGATTTCGCCAGCATCCGCGATGTCGGGCGCAAGCCCAAGGGGCTGGTCATCACCCTGGTCGTCAACTGGCTGATCAAGCCGTTCACCATGGCCGCGCTCGCGATCCTGTTCTTCGACTGGATCTATGCCGACCTGATCCCGCGCGACCTGGGCCAGCAGTACATCGCCGGGCTGATCCTGCTCGGTGCAGCGCCCTGCACTGCAATGGTGTTCGTCTGGTCGCAGATGACGAAGGGCGACCCCGCCTATACGCTGGTGCAGGTATCGGTGAACGACCTCGTCATGATTATCGCCTTCGCCCCGATCGTCGCGCTGCTGCTCGGCGTCACCGATATCGTGGTGCCGTGGGAAACGCTGCTGCTGTCGGTCGCGCTCTATGTCGTGATCCCGCTGGCCGCCGGGGCGCTCACCCGCCGCCGTGTCATCGCCACCCATAGCGGAGAGTTGGCATCGGTCGATGCCTTCACCGCGCGGCTCAAGCCGTGGTCGATCGTCGGTCTGCTCGCCACCGTCGTGCTGCTGTTCGCGTTTCAGGCGACCACGATCGTCGCCAACCCGCTGCTGATCGCGCTGATCGCGGTGCCGATCCTGATCCAGTCCTATGCGATCTTCGCCATCGCCTATGCCGCGGCCAAGGCGTGGCGCGTCCCCCACAACATCGCCGCCCCGTGCGCGCTGATCGGCACGTCGAACTTCTTCGAACTGGCGGTGGCGGTCGCGATCGGCCTGTTCGGCCTGTCGAGCGGCGCGGCGCTCGCCACCGTCGTCGGCGTGCTGGTCGAAGTGCCGGTGATGCTGAGTCTGGTCGCCTTCGCCAATCGCACGCGCGGGAGTTTTCCCGCCGCCTGAGCAGAGGCGCAGGCTAGTATCGCGGGCGACAGGCCGCTAGGTAGCCAGGATGATCGACGCAATTGGCGCAGCACTCGCGCCGCACCAGCCGCTGCTGGGCCTGGCCTTCATCGTCGCGTTGTTCACCGCCTTTGCGACCGAGCGCTTCCCCCCGGTGACGATCGCGGTATTCGGTACCGCCGCAGCGATTGCCTTTGGCTGGCTGACTCC
>JBHYGP010000256.1:0-3895 GCA_051858935.1 Sphingomonas sp. | reverse complement strand
CAGCGAAGGATGCGCCGCAGCGCGAGCCATCCGCCCTTGAGCGCCCCATAGCGGGAGAGCGCCTCGATTGCATAGGCCGAACAGCTTGGCGCGTAGCGGCAGCTGGACGGCAGCACGCGCGACGGGCCAATCTGCCACGCGCGCGCGATCAGGATCATCAGGCGGGCGATCATGCGCCTTCCCCGTCGCCCCGGCGGAGGCCGGGGCCGCCATGTGGTGAGGGATTCGCGCCAAACCTGGCGGCCCCGGCCTGCGCCGGGGCGACGGAGGATTTAGCGACTCTCACCGCTTCACCTTCGCCAGCGCCTTTGCC
Source organism: Sphingomonas sp. (assembly GCA_051858935.1). Taxonomy (GTDB): domain Bacteria; phylum Pseudomonadota; class Alphaproteobacteria; order Sphingomonadales; family Sphingomonadaceae; genus Sphingomonas. The sequence goes on along the minus strand of JBHYGP010000256.1, from coordinate 3,582 downwards.
AGTTCGGCCTTCAGCGCCGCATAATCCCGCTCGATCCCGCTCGCGCGGCCGATCAGAACATGGTCGGCGCCCGCGACGCCCTCGACTGGCAGCATTTCGCGCACCAGCGCGCGAAAGCGGCGCTTCATGCGGTTACGGGTGACCGCGTTGCCGACCTTCTTCGACACGGTGATGCCGATTCGCATCGTCGCATCCGCGTCGCCGCGCGGGCGCACGATCAGGACAAATCCGGGCATCGGCGCACGCTTGCCGGCATTGGCGGCGAGATAATCCTTGCGCTGGGTCATCCGCGCCAAGGGCGGAGCCAAACGCAAACAGCCCGCTTCCTCGACCGAGGAAACGGGCTGGTTCGACACCAGCGATGCTGGCGTCAGGCTTACGCGCTCAGCTTGTTGCGGCCGCGGGCGCGGCGGGCGCGAATCACATTGCGACCGCCGGGGGTCGCCATGCGCGCGCGGAAGCCGTGCCGGCGCGCTCGCACCAGGTTGCTCGGCTGAAAGGTCCGCTTCATCGCTCATTCCCTGAATTCTAGAAACTGAAAAGGCCGCCGCGGAGGCGACCGTGAGAACGGGGCCGTTAGCCAAAGCGGGCGGCGAAGTCAATTCGCGGCAAGCCTTTTTGCCCGTGTGCGGCGGCGTTTGGCGCTCCCGCGCACCAATATCCGGTCGATGAACGCCCCGACTCGCGGCCAGCGCGCCTTCAATCGCACGAATCGGTGCCGCGCCCAGCGCGAATTGCGCAGGATCAGGATCAGGCCGAACGCGGCGATGACCGTACCGCCGGGGCCGGGCAGGGGTGACGCGAGCGGCGCGATCACCAGAAACAGGGTCCAGCCGATCACCAGCAGCGCTATTCGCACAAGGGGATGCGGGGTAGGCATGTGTTCGAGATGGGGCCGTGTGTTGCCGATGCAAGACGCAGGCGCGATGAACCGTTTCCCTGCCGCGAAAAGCCGCTACAACCCCGTGAACAAAAGGGGGAAAGATGGTCGCGAGCGTCTCAACGGTTGCGTATCTGGGGCTGGAGGCGCGCAGCGTCGAGGTGCAGTGCAACCTCGTCCCCGGCCTGCCCAAGTTCATGATCGTCGGCCTGCCGGACAAGGCGGTGGCGGAAAGCCGCGAGCGGGTGCGGGCGGCGATGGCCGCCATCGGGCTGGCGATGCCGCCCAAGCATATCGTCCTCAACCTCTCGCCCGCCGATTTGCCCAAGGAAGGGTCGCATTTCGACCTGCCGATCGCGCTGGCGCTGCTCGCGGCGATGGGTGTGACCGATGCCGAGGCGCTGGCCGATTATGTCGTGGTCGGCGAGCTGGCACTGGATGGCCGGATCGCGTCGTCGCCCGGGGTTCTGCTCGCGGCGCTGCATGCGGCGGGGGAGGGGAAGGCGTTGATCTGCCCGGCGGCACAGGGGGCGGAGGCGGCATGGGCGGGGACCGGTGCGGTGCTCGCCGCGCCCGATCTGATCGGGCTGCTCAACCATCTGAAGGGCCAACAATTGCTTGGCGCGCCGGAGCCGGGTGAGGCCGATCCGCCGGGGTTCGGCCCCGACCTGAAACAGGTGAAGGGACAGGAAACCGCCAAGCGCGCGCTCGAGATCGCGGCGGCGGGCGGGCATAATCTGCTGATGGTCGGCCCGCCGGGCGCGGGCAAGTCGCTGATGGCGAGCTGTCTGCCCGGCATCCTGCCCCCGCTCGATGCCGCCGAGGCGCTGGAAGTGTCGATGGTGGCCAGCGTCGCGGGGACGCTGGAGGGCGGGCGGCTGACCCGCACGCGGCCGTTCCGCAGCCCCCATCACAGCGCGTCGATGGCCGCGCTCACCGGCGGCGGGTTGAAGGTCAAGCCGGGCGAGGTCAGCCTCGCGCATCTCGGCGTGCTGTTCCTCGACGAACTCCCCGAATTCCAGCGCGCAGTGCTCGATTCGCTGCGCCAGCCGCTCGAGGCCGGGACGGTCAGCGTCGCGCGGGCGAATGCGCATGTGACCTTCCCGGCGCGGGTTCAGCTGGTTGCGGCGATGAATCCGTGCCGCTGCGGGCATCTGGGCGATCCCGCGCTTGCCTGCGCCCGCGCGCCGCGCTGTGCCGCCGATTATCAGGCCAAGGTATCGGGGCCTTTGCTCGACCGCATCGACCTGCATGTCGAGGTGCAGCCGGTCACCGCCGCCGACCTCGTCCTGCCCCCGCCCGCCGAAGGATCGGCCGAAGTCGGCGCGCGCGTCGCGGCGGCACGCAGTGTCCAGCGCGCTCGCTATGGCAGCGACGGCCCGCGCACCAATGCCGAGGCTGACGGCCCGGTACTCGACAGCGCCGCCACCCCCGACGAACCGGGCCGGAAGCTATTGGCGCAGGCCGCTGAAGCGATGCGGATGAGCGCGCGCGGCTATACCCGCGTGCTGCGTGTCGCGCGCACCATCGCCGATCTCGCGGGCGCGGAGACGGTCGGCCGCATCCATATTGCCGAAGCGCTCAGCTACCGGCGGCAGGCGCCGCGCAGCTGATCTTTCGCCGGATTGTGTTGTCGGGACATTGAGTTACGCTCGACCCGCGCCGCGCTCGACTGCGAGTCGCATGAATAGGGGGAATGCAATGGAATGGATGATCCTGCCGTTTAAGCGGTTCTTCGACTTTCGCGGTCGTTCGCGCCGCAAGGAATTCTGGATGTACACGCTGTTCGTCGTGATCGTTTCGATCGTGCTGAGCATCCTCGATTCGATGCTGGGTCTGGGCGGCGATATGAGCGGGAGCAGCGACGTGACCGACGGGTCGGCAGCGGTCGGCGGTGCGCTGTCGGGCGGGCTGCTGGCCAACCTGTTTTCGCTGATCACCATAATCCCCAGCCTGGCGGTGTCGGTTCGTCGGCTCCACGACGTCGATCGCACCGGATGGTGGGTTTTGCTTCCGCTCCTTCCGGTTTTCGTCGGCGCTGTGGCGATGGGGATCGGTGCGGCGCAAATGGCGATGGGCGGCGGCACCGGCATGGGCGGTATCGCCCTGGTCGGCGGTGGCTTGCTGCTCGTCGGTCTCATCTGCGCGATCGTGCTGCTGGTCTGGTATTGCACTGCGGGAACGCCGGGTCCGAACCGCTTCGGCGAAGACCCGAAGGGCGAGCACACCAATGCCGAGGACGTGTTCGGCTGAACGGCGAGCCGGGCCGTCCGCGGCCCGGCTTACTCCGCCGCGGCGATCGCCGGGCGTACCGGACGTGCGCGGGGCCTGGGGCGCTTGAACCAGAAGGTCCATACCGCGAAGCTGCCCAGCATCGCCAGCACCAGCCCCGTGGACGCGACGATCAGCTTCCACAGCCAGCCGCCGACCTTGGCCGCGTGGATCGGATAGACTGCGTTATAGGCGCGGATGCCGGTCGGCATCGCCTGAACATCGCGGCTATCGACGATCTCGCCATTCTCGGGCCGGAACCACACCAAGGTGCGCCCATTGGGGAGCCATTCGGCGGGCTGGCGCAGCCGCATCTGGATCAGATCGCCGGGCTTGCGCGGCAGCGCGACGAGGCGGATTTCCGACCCCGGGTAACGTGCCCGCGCGGCGGTGAACATCGCTGCCCAGTCGAGAGTGCGGGCGAGCGGGCC
>JBHYGP010000255.1:0-3906 GCA_051858935.1 Sphingomonas sp. | reverse complement strand
GGGCGTGGCGGGGACGTCCAGCCATTCCCGGATCAGGTTGTTGAAGGCTTCGGGCTGTTCGGCGGGGGCCATATGGCCAGCACCGGGAATGACATGGAGCGCGGCGCCCGCGATCCGCGCAGCGATTGCTTCGTGCTGGGCGACGCTGGACCATTGATCCTCGGCACCGACCACCACGGCCACGGGACAGGCCAGCGCCTGCAGCACGGCGTCAGTGTCTGGACGGTGCAACAGCGCGTGCGTCTGCGCCTCGAACACCGCTTGCCCAGCGCGCAGGCACATCGCCCGCAGTGACGCCATCAGCGCCGCATCGGCGCGCGCGGCTTCAGCCACCATCGGCGGCAGCCAGGTATCGACAAGCCGCTCGAACCCCGCGCGACGGCCAAGGTCGCGCAGCGCATAGCGTTGCGCCGCCTCGCCTCGGCGGACGCTATGCACGCCGGTGTCGGCGAGCATCAGCCGGGTCACGCGATCGGGCGCGCGGGCGACCACCTCCAGCGCGACCCGCGCGCCCATCGAATGCCCGATCAGCGCAAAACGCGTCGGCGCGGCAGCGAGGACATGCTCCGCCATCGCCCCGATATCGTCCGCGCCGCCATAATGGTCGTCGATCGCGCGCGCCTGCGGGAACGCCGCCAGCGTCGCCGCGAACATGCCCGCGTCGCACATCAATCCCGGCAGGATCAGCAGGTCTTCGGGCAAGTCCGTTTCAATCCGCATACGTGAATTATTCGTCTATGCGAATTTGAGTCGCCGCGCTAGACGGCAAATCTCCACTCAGGACGAGGAACCCGGTGCCCCCTCCCCTCATCCATCCCAATTGGTCGCGCCCCGCCACCTCGGCGATCGACGGCTATTCGATCGAGATCACCGCCAAGGATGCCGATGCCCTGCGCACGGTCGCGCCGCGCATCCCGCCGGCAACGCCGATCGCCATCGCCTTCCTGCCCGGCGAGACCCTCGACGCCCGGGTGCGCGCCGCACAGACCATCCGCGACCTGGGGTTCGAGCCGATGCCGCATTTCTCCGCGCGGCGGATCGGGTCGGGCGCAGAGTTTGAGGATTATCTCGCCGCCGTGGTCGAACAGGCCGGGGTGCAACGCTGCTTCGTCGTCGCGGGCGACCCGTCCACGCCCGCCGGGCCGTTTGCCGACAGCGCATCGCTGATCGCGACCGGGGCGTTCGAGCGCAGCGGCATCCGCGCGATCGGGGTTGGCGGGCATCCCGAAGGCCATCCCAATATGACCGAGGCCGAGTGCTTCGCGGTGCTCGACGGCAAATGCCAGGAGATCGCGCGACGCGGCATGGCCCCGCTGATCGTCACGCAATTCGGCTTCGATGCCGATGCCGTGGTCCGCTGGCTCGGCGAATTGCGCCGCCGGGGGATCGACGCGCCGGTGCGGCTGGGCGTCCCAGGGCCGGCCGGGATCAAGACGCTGATGCGCTTTGCCGCGCTGTGCGGCGTCGGGGCGTCGACCGCCGTGCTGCGCAAATATGGCCTGTCGCTCGGCAATCTGATCGGAAGCGCTGGCCCCGATCGCTTCGTCGCAATATTGGAAGCCGCGCTGACGCCCGATCACGGACCGGTGCGACTGCATTTCTACCCCTTTGGCGGGCTCGCGCGCACGCTCGACTGGATCGACGGCTATGCGCGAGCGACAGGACTGGACCCGAGCGCATGACCGAGACTTGCACCATCACGCTCCACTGCACCGACCGGCAGGGCATCGTCGCCGCGGTCGCGGGGTTCCTCACCCAGTCGGGCTGTAACATCGTCGAATCGCAGCAATATAATGACGCGATCACCGGCGGCTTCTTCATGCGCACCGTGTTCGACGCCCCCGCGGGCGACGTTGCCGCGATCGAGGGCCGCTTTGCCGACCTCGCCGCCGACTGGGGCATGGCGTGGAAGTTCCGGGTCAATTCTCGCCCGACCCGCGTGCTGATGCTGGTGTCGAAGTTCGACCATTGCCTAGGCGACCTGCTCTACCGCCGCCGCATCGGCGAGCTGAAAATGGACGTGGTCGGGATTGTCTCCAATCACCCGCGCAGCGTTTTGGCGACGTCGATGATTGGCGACATTCCCTACCACCATCTCCCGATCACCCCGGATACCAAGCCGGCGCAGGAGGCGGCGATCAAGGCGATCGTCACCGAGACCGGAGCGGAACTGGTGGTGCTGGCGCGCTATATGCAGATCCTGTCCGACGATCTCGCGGGATTTCTCTCGGGTCGCTGCATCAACATCCACCACAGCTTCCTGCCCGGCTTCAAGGGCGCCAAGCCCTATCACCAGGCCTATCAGCGCGGGGTCAAGATGATCGGCGCAACCGCGCATTACGTGACCGAAGACCTGGATGAAGGCCCGATCATCCACCAGGACGTCGAGGCGATCTCGCACGCCGACACGCCCGACGATCTGGTGCGCAAGGGCCGCGACATTGAACGCCGGGTGCTGGCAGCTGCGGTGCACTATCACCTGGAGGACCGCGTTCTGCTCAACGGCGCGCGGACGGTCGTTTTCAAGGCGTAGGCAATGCCCGACCGACCTACGACCTCGCCGACCTCGCCGACATTCTGGGGGCCACCATCTTCACTGCGGACAGTGCCCGGCGGGCCTATCACCTCCGCCGCTTCTGCATGTCATTGATGAAGGCCTGAACGCCCGGCAACCCCGCAAAACCTACCCCCTGTCGAGCATCGTCAGCAGTCGCCGCGCGTCCCATGCCTCGCGCAGGATCAGGCCGTCATCGAGCAGCCGTTGAAAGCCCGGTTCGTCGAGCGGGGCGGCGAAGAGATAGCCCTGGCCGACCGAGCAGCCCAGCGCCAGCATGATCGCACGCTCGGCCTCGGTCTCGATGCCCTCGGCGACGACGCGGATGTCGAGCGCGGCACCGAGCTTGATGATGCCTTCGACGATGACGCGCTTGGCCACGCTGTGCGCGACGTCGTGCACGAAGCTGCGATCGACCTTGATCTCGCTGAGCGGGAAGCTCTCCAGATAGCGAAGGTTGGAATAGCCGGTGCCGAAATCGTCGATCGAGATGCCGACCCCCATATGCCGCAGATCTTCGAACGCGCGGCGGATGTTCGCCGGTTCGGGGATCATCAGATTTTCGGTGAGTTCGAGCGTGAGCCACTCCGCGCGACACCCGGTCGCGTCGAGCACCTGCCGCACCACGGCGACCATGTCGCGTTGCATGAACTCCATCACCGATACGTTGAGCGAGAAGCGGATCGGGGTGTGGCGGCACTGATTGACCTGCACGGCATAGGCGGCGAGCATCTGGAGACCCCAGGCGCCGATGTCGAGGATCGCCCCGGTTTCTTCCGCGATTCCGATGAAGCGGGCCGGCGGCTGCAGTCCGAACGCGCCATGGTTCCAGCGCAGCAGCGCCTCGGCCCCGACCAGCGCGCCGGTCGCGAGATCGACCTGGGGCTGATAGTGAAACAATAGCTCCTGATTGGCGGCGGCCATGCGCAATTCGCTGGCCAGTCGGATGCGGTTGCGCGCATCGCGCTCGTCCGCATCGACAAAGGCGTGGGGCGGGTAGCCGGGGGTCGCCTTTGACCGCTGAAGCGCCGCGCCGGCTTGACGCACGAGTGCGCGCGGGTCCGCGCCGGCCGAGCCAAGAGTGTAGCCGGCGGCGAACTGGACCGCGAGCGACGCGCCGGGAAGGACGAAGCGGGGCTTGAGCAGCTCGACGATGTCGTCGACCACGCCGGCGGCGCGACGCGGATCGTCGAGCTCGAACGCGAGCGCGAAGCTGTTGCTGCCGATCCGCGCAACCGCCGCCGCCGGGAGCGTCGCCAGCCGCGCGGCGGCCGAGCGGATCAGCGCATCGCCGACATCATAGCCAAAGCCGTTATTGACGTCGTGGAACCGGACGATGTCGGCCTTGACCA